>JAFPAZ010000205.1 GCA_017390645.1 Lachnospiraceae bacterium | reverse complement strand
AGGAGGGTAAATTGATATGCGTTTTTTAAGATTATATGGAACTTTTATTGCACTGCATTTAAAGAAACTCATGGAATACCGGGTTGATTTTTTAACAGGTGCAGTAAGTTTTTTAATTAACCAGATTACCAATATTGTTTTTATTGGAATTATATTTTCTCAGATTCCGGATTTAGACGGATATCTGTTTTATGAAATTATTTTCATTTATGGTTTTTCGCTGGTACCTAAGGGGATTGACCATTTACTTACGGACAACTTATGGAAAGTGGCATGGTTTATTGTGCGAAAAGGGGACTTTGATAAATATCTGACCCGTCCCATTTCTCCACTAGCTCATGTCATTATGGAATTTATCCAGTTTGATGCGTTGGGAGAACTTCTTACAGGAATCGTTCTGGTGGTAGTGGCATCGGTGAAACTTTCTATTCAGTATACTGCCGGAAAAATTGTGTTAATGATCATAGCAATGTTATTTGGAACATTGATTTTCACCAGTATTAAGATAGCTTGTTCCGCTATTGCTTTTAAAATCAAACAAAGCGGAAGTATTTTGCAGATTTTCTATATGACAAGTGATTTTGCAAGATATCCCGTTACCATTTATAATGAAATTGTAAAGAATATCGTTACATATATTATTCCATTCGCCTTTACGGCATATTATCCGGCTAGTTACATTTTAAGGGGCAATGATCCTGTATTTTGTATTGGCGGAACGGTAGTTTTAAGTCTCGTTCTGTTTGGAATTAGTTTGATTGTATGGAAGAAAGGAATTAGTGCATATGAAAGCGCGGGAAGTTAAGAAAATAAAAAAACTCGTAAGTTCCCTGATTGGGTTTGCAGCTGTCCTCTGTCTCTTGCTTGGTTACTTTGGACTTAATCCATGGGAATTTTTTCAGAAGGATAAAGATTCAGCTGTTTCCTCCGTAACTCTAGAAAACATACCTGCCTATTCCGGTTCTCCTTATGTGGAGTTAAATGGAAATGTACCATGTTTTGAAGAAAGTGAACATACAACAATACCATTTGAGTATTATAGTGAACTGGATTCTTTGGGAAGGTGTCAGGTGGCATATGCCAATATTTGTCTGGAACTTATGCCAACAGAAGAACGGGGACAGATTGGGAGTATCAAACCCTCTGGCTGGCATACGATAAAATATGATTGTGTGGATGGAAAATATCTCTATAATCGTTGTCATTTGATCGGATATCAGTTGGCCGGGGAAAATGCCAATGAGTTAAATCTTATTACAGGCACCCGTTATATGAATGTGGAAGGAATGTTACCTTTTGAAAATATGGTAGATGATTATGTAGAGGAAACAAGGAATCATGTACTATATCGTGTAACACCGGTTTATAAAGGAGATAATCTGGTAGCAAGTGGTGTTCAGATGGAAGCCTGGTCTGTGGAAGATCAGGGAAAAGGAATTTGTTATAATGTTTATGTCTATAATGTTCAGCCTGGGATAGAAATTGACTACGTTACAGGTGATTCTTTCTATCGCGGGAAAGATTCATAGAGTGATTCGCAAAAGAAGAAGGCAGGTGACAAAGAAGGCTCTGTTGCATGGCTAAAAAGTAAGTGTCGGCTGTTTTAACAGGAATGATGCTAAAGTGTAAAAACTTTGCTCATAGATTTTTTACATAAAGATGTTTGGAGAAAGTCATATTTTTTCATGTGTGCATGAAAAGTATGGCTTTTTCTGATATAAAATTTCTTCTTGACAGAACATATGTTCTGTAATAAAATAAAAATAAGACATAATTCGTGTAAATGGTCGTGCAGGCATAGAAAGGATGATTTCTATGATGCTGGAAGGAAGAAGAACCTGTAAAAGAGTTGGAATGTTTTTGTTGGTAGTATTTCTGTTTTTGAGACAGACTATGTTTCTGAATGCCAAAGAACCAGAGAATACTTTGGCTCCCTATTATTCTGATATTGATGAACTGGTAGAAGGGATAACAGAAAAATTGGCTACACCAGAAGAGGACTTTGTAGTGTATGTGCCTTATCTTATGGTTCAGAGTGCGGAATTTGATGGATTGTTAAAACGTCTTTTTCCTGGTGTTAGAATTGGAAATTATTATAGTTCCACGGTTTATAGTATTTCCATTTCTTGTTCTAATCAGGGTGATGTAAAGGAGGGGATGGTAAAGCTTAACATAGAAGTGAAACGCACAGATTCAAAGGAAGAGCAGGTTGAGGTATTAAAACAGGTAAAAGAAATTGCGAAAGAGATTGAAAAGAATGCGTTGAACGACTATGAAAAGATTAAGATGACCCATGACTTTCTTGCAAAAAATGTAGAATATGTGACGGGATACGATGGAGCTTT
>JAFPAZ010000204.1 GCA_017390645.1 Lachnospiraceae bacterium | reverse complement strand
TGCTTATGTATTTGTTTCTTTTGAATCACTTAATATAAGTTTTGGTAGTTTCGCAAACGCCTATTTGTGATAATAGGTAAAGGAGGAACGTGTTGTAAGGGGAATAAGTTTTTTAGATTTAGGAATGGATGCAGATTCATGATATTTTGTCTTAGGAGGGAATGAGAGATGAATATAGTGACAGATATATTAGAGATTTTAATAGGATTTTTTCTAATGGCTTCTTTAATGGCTGTACCTACTTGTATTTTTGTGTATTTTATCATAAGTCTTGTAAAATATCTGAAACAAAAAAAGAAGTTAGATGCAGATTGTTTGAAAAACCATAGTAAAATGAAAAGAGCAAAAATAAACCTGGCGGTTTCTTCCTGTATTCTAATTTCAATGATATTGATAGTATGTGGAGTGTTCAGTGAGTTTTTTTTGCTATTTATTGTATATGCCATACCGATTAGTTGTTTTATATATTTTGTCTTAAGTTTAATAAAATATAAGAAGGAAAAAAGGAATTATGATGGTGATTTTTCTGGAAAAAATGACACCTTAAAAGAGGCAAAAAGGGATCTGGTTACTTCTTCCATTTTGGTTGGATTTTTTATTTTGATTATTATTTCCCTGATTTATGCATTCACTCAGGAGTTATTTCATATGTAGGAGGCGGTGTTATGAAGGATAAAACATTTTACAGACTAGTTCACATTATATTGATTCTTGGCATGATTAGTACAACAGCGTTGGTAATATATACCATATACTTAAGGAATCATTGTTCCATTATTGCATACATTGCAAATGAGGCATAAACGAGGAGGAAGCCTATGAAGAAAATACATAAACAGATTTTAATCCTTGTTTTGCTGATTATCATGTTTGTTTTGTTTGACCTCGGAATTTACCTGATGTTCACGAAACGATGTTTTAGTGATTATAGTGAGGGAATGCAGGCGAAGTCCATAGAGTTAGACCAGTATCTTCCCTTTGAAGAGGATTCCCTGGTTGCAAAAACAGATTCAGAAATAAAATTATCAGGGGATTTGCCGGTGGTGGATGGTGCGGCTGCATTATATCCAGTGTGTTCCGGCATGGTAAATGCTTTATATCCAGAGGAAAGTGTAATATTTGATGGAGGGAATTTTTCCGAGGAAAGTGCTTTGCAGATGAATAATACGAGAGGTGCCTATAAAGGAGTAGTGGACGGCGATGTAGATTTTATTATTTGTGCAAAGCCTTCTGAGGAGCAGCTTGAATATGCGAAACAGCAAGGAGTTACTTTAAAAATGGTTCCCATCGGAAAAGAAGCATTTGTGTTTATTGTAAATGCAAAAAATCCGGTATCTGATTTAACTGTGGAGCAGATAAGAGGTATCTACAGTGGTACATATACGAATTGGAAACAGTTGGGTGGGGAAAAAGAACTCATAGCAGCTTTGCAAAGAAATGAAGGAAGTGGAAGCCAAACTGCCATGTTGTCATTTATGGGGAAAGAAAAAATGGTAGTAGATTATGACAGTTTCCTTGGTAGTGCCATTGGTTTTTCTTTCAGGTTTTATGTGGAAGGTATCGTGGAAGACGGGGGTGTAAAAATGCTCTCGGTCAATGGAGTTTATCCGAATGAAGAAAACATAAGAAATGACAGCTATCCTGTGGTAAGCAATTTTTATGCTGTTTACAGAGAAGATAATGATAATCCTAACATTCCTGTTTTAATTGACTGGCTTTTATCGACTGAAGGGCAGAGAATGATTGAAGAAACCGGTTACGTAGGAGTAAATGGGGATGTGAATGTACAAAAATAAAGGAAACAAATGAATTGTAAACAGGATGTCTGTCATAAGAGGTTGTGAATCATCCAAAGGTTAAAATTTGCATGAAATAAAGAAACGAAAAAGAAGACGTTATGGTAGTGAATGTCCATGTTCAAGTTCAGATTAATAAATCGGACTTGAACAAGCAATTCATTTCCTGGTAAAACGTCTTCTTATTTATGTTAACCATGCGTTTTTTTAATTACTTTTAATCTGGTAAATTCTTCTCTTTCCTTTTCCTCCAATGCATTGGTTATGGAAGTTACCAGCTCCGTATAACGGGGAATGGTAATGTTTTGCAAGGCATTGGCACGTTTTTGGGTTTTTTTGATGGAAGTCGCCAATCGGATGGCGGAATTTTCTACCATGGAAAGCCGGATGGTTAATTGTTTTACTTTTTCAAAATGTTTGTAAGCAATGTCTAACGCTGCAGAAGTTCCATGAAGGGAATAAGGTAAGGAATCTTCCGGTTTTCGATATTCCACAAGGGGAATTTCTGTTCCCATAATACTTCTTGATTTTATGACAATGTCATCATCAACAGGGATGGTGAAGCAGATTTCTTCTACATTATGAATTCCCATTTTAATGTTGGCACGCTGCAGGGCTTTATAGGCTTCGGAGAAGGTTATGTCGATTTCAGACTGGATATCCTTTGCCTGTTCAATTAAATCCATCAGCTCTTTGATTAATATATTTCGTTTTTTATCCATCAACTCATAACCTTGTTTCGCCAAAGCAAGGGAATTCTTGGCTAAAATCAGATTACCCTTGGTGGGGAAGGTATTTGGATCCATGTAATCACTCCTTTCCTACATAGATCAGATAATAGGCAATTGTGAAACTACCAAAACTTATATTAAGTGATTCAAAAGAAACAAATACATAAGCAGGCGCTTGTTCGGCCGTCGGTACTTAATGAGCGACTTGTCGCGAATTTAGTACCGCTACGAGCCGAACGCAGCGAAAGCGTGCCTGCATTGTTTTGTTGCTTTTGAATCACTTTCACATAAAATATTGTAGTTTCGCAATCACCTAATAGATCAGATAAAGATCTACCTTTTGAATCACGTCTCACTTTTAGGATAATATTGATCCAAAATCTTTGTATCAACACGGTCTAGTTCTTCTCTTGGAAAACAGTATGCTCGAATGGGTTAAATTTCATAGGAAAGAGCCGTAAATTTCTTTACAGCTCTTTCAAATCGGTTTGTTAGTGCAATGGTTTCAAGTTCCAAATATTTTCTGCGTATTCCTTGATGCTTCTATCGGCTGCGAAGAAACCTGCCGCTGCGATATTGCGCAAAGATTTTTGATTCCAAGTACGCTTATCCGTTGCGTACAGTTTAGACATTTCATTTTGCGTTGCAAGATAGGATTGATAATCCGCCATACACATATAAGGATCGGCAATCGGCGTGCCCGTCAACAAATAATTAGCAATATCAGCAAACGATTCCCCGTTAAAGCCGACAATCAATGCTTCCACCACTTTACGCAACATAGGATCGGTGTTATAATAAACGCTTGCAGAATATCC
>JAFPAZ010000203.1 GCA_017390645.1 Lachnospiraceae bacterium | reverse complement strand
TGTTTCGGACATAATAGGAGGGTACTAAAATTTCAAACCGAAAGGTAGAAAGGCAGGCATATATTATGTCAGAAACTAACGCAAAAAATAACCAAACAAACAAAACTAGCAACAAGGCAACCAATGGTTCTAACAATGGTTCTACAACCAACGCTTCTAACAATGGTTCCACATCTAATGGCGCAAACAACAATGCACAGAACACAACAGGTAACACACAGCAGGCAAACAACAAGGCTCAAAACAAGCAGACAAACAAGGCTTCAAACGCTAGCAAATAGTTGAAGTTAATGTAAAGAGGATGCTGTCATCGTAAAGATGGCAGCATTCTTTTTGTGGAGGAGGGAAATTATGGGGGAGGACGAGAGGAAAAGTGGTATTTTATTTGTAATTTTTATATGATATTGTTTATGTTTGAAAGGTTAAGAGTGTTGACAAGTTGAAAAGTCATATTTCATTGGGGACTTTTTGGTGGTGGTATCATATTATAAGAAAAAAGGGGTATTTTTCATGGTGGATACAATTCTTGCAAAAGACGTGTTATCAACAGCAGTTGCTCAAAATGCATTAGTGATTGATGTGAGGGATTACGAAAGCTTTCGAAAAGGGCATATTCCTATGGCTATCTGGATGGATTTTGAAGAAATTAAAAGGGGAAATGTTAAAATTCGGAAGAACCGACCTTTAATTCTTTACTGTGAACGTGGTTCCACCAGCCTGCTTGCAGTAAAAGAATTGGAAAAACAGGGATATCATGCAGTCAGTGTGATTGGAGGCTTTCGCCAGTATAAAGGCCCGATTGCCAGAAATAACAAATTTTAGAGAAAAGGTAATCGGTAAAATTCATTTAGGAGGATGTAAAAGAGAAATAGATAAGAAAAAATATATATAAATCGGATAGAATAAAAATCGTTTCGGAAATTATGTCATTTTTGCTGATAAAACCAGATGAAAATAGAAATTATTTCTATGGTAACACACATTGACATTGGTAATATAAAAACGTAAAATGAAAGTTAAGTTAGTGATTTAGAATAATTTTTTCAGGAGAACATATGAAGACGATAGAATTGATTGCTCCTTGTCATTTTGGGCTGGAGGCTGTTTTAAAAAGAGAAATTTTAGATTTAGGTTATGAAATTAGTAAAGTTGAAGATGGAAGAGTGACTTTTATCGGTGATTTGGAGGCGGTTGCATATGCCAATGTATTTTTAAGAACCGCTGAGCGTATTTTAATTAAATTAAAAGAATTTGAGGCATACACTTTTGAAGATTTGTTCCAGGGTACAAAAGAGATTCCTTGGGAAGAATACATTCCAAAGAATGGAAGATTCTGGGTGAAAAAGGTAGCCAGCGTAAAGAGTAAACTTTTTAGTCCTTCAGATATCCAGTCCATTATGAAAAAAGCGATGGTGGAGCGGTTAAAATCGGTATATAAGCTGAACTGGTTTGAGGAAGATGGTGTGGACTTTCCGGTCAGGGTGTTTATTAATAAAGACGTCGTAACTGTGGGACTGGATACCACAGGGGAATCCCTTCATAAGAGGGGATACCGTACCCAGGCAGGACTTGCGCCTCTTTCCGAAACTCTGGCTGCAGCTTTGATTTTATTTACTCCATGGAAGAAGGACAGGATTTTAGTGGATCCTTTTTGCGGAAGTGGAACTTTTGTCATTGAAGCTGCCATGATAGGGGCAAATATTGCGCCTGGAATGAATCGGGAATTTACCGCTATGGACTGGGAGCACCTGATTACAAAGAAGCAATGGATGGATTGTCTTGAGGAGGCCAGGGAACAGGTCGACTTAGAGGTAAAAATGGATTTGCAGGGATATGATATTGACAGAGGCGTTCTTAAGATTGCCCGTGAAAATGCGAAGCGTGCAGGAGTGGATCACCTGATTCATTTTCAGCAAAGAGGTATTAGTGAATTAAGTCACCCTAAAAAATATGGCTTTATTATTACCAATCCGCCTTATGGGGAACGTCTGGAAGAAAAAGAGGATTTACCATATTTATATCGTGATATCGGGGAGAGTTTTGACCGGTTAGAAACATGGTCTAAGTATATGATTACTTCTTATGAAGATGCTGAAAAATACATCGGTAAGAAGGCGGATAAAAACAGAAAGATATATAATGGTATGATAAAGACCTATTTTTATCAGTATTTAGGACCGAAACCGCCAAAGAGAACAGAGAATAGGACATCAGAAAAGTAGGG
>JAFPAZ010000202.1 GCA_017390645.1 Lachnospiraceae bacterium | reverse complement strand
GTTGATTGCAGGGATAAACTTATGTCTCTTTCTTGTTCTGTTTCTTTATAGTGGGATTCGTTATCAAGGAAAAGAAAGTTTGAAAAAGGGTAAGAAGAATTTACTATATCCATTGACTTTATGGATTTATGAAAAGATTCTTTCTTTGACGCAAAAAAGCGGAAAAAAGGAAAGAATGTTGCCTAACATGTCAAAACAGGAATTCCTTGAAATGCGTAAAAATCAGTGGATGAATGCAATTTATAAAATAGTAATTGTGTTCGTGATTACCAATGGAATGGCCCTGGTGGTTGAAGTTATGGAGCATAAGAAACAGCAGGAGATTGTGATAGAAAGAAATGCTTATGGAGAAGGGGAGGCGTACTATGATTTTACAGTATATGAAAAGAAAGAAGAAATAGGAAGCATCATAATTGAAGTTCCGGAAGCTACTTATTCAGAAAGTGAGTTAATGGAAAAGTATAGGGAAGCAAAAGAGTATGTGGAAAGTTGTTTTTTAGGTGAAAATGAAAAAGAGGAGGTAGTGAAGGGAAATCTTTGTTTTACGGAAACTGTGCCGGAAAATGACATTGAGATTTCATTTCGAAGTGAGAATAGTGAATTAGTAACGAATCAGGGGATTGTAAATAATCAAGAACTGATAGAACCAGAGAGTGTTTTGGTTACTGCTACCTATTCCTACAAAGAAGAAGAGTTAGGAGAGTCTCAGTGGCAGATTACGGTATATCCGAAGGAATTTTCTGAAAAAGAGGAAAAGATAGAAGGATTGAAGAGAAAGATTGAAGATTACCTGAAAGAGCATGAAAAAGAAGAAAAAGTGACGATTTCAGCCATAGAAGGAGATTTTTTACTAGAGGGAAAGGGAAAAAATCCAATATTTTTTGTTTATATTATGGGATTTTCAATTTGCATATACTTTTTCGCAAAGGAATATCAGTCAAGGAAGGAGGAGGAAAAAGTAAGAAGAGACCTGTTGGATTATGAATACCCAATTTTTTTAAATCAAATGGTATTGCTTTTAGGTGCCGGAATGACGGTAAAAGCAGCATTGAAAAAATTGGCGGAACAAGAGGAGAAAAGGGGGCACTATTTATATCAGGAACTTTCGGTTACGATACGTCAACTGAATTCCGGAGTAAGCGAAAGAGAAGCTTATCATGAACTAGGAGAAAGGCTTAATGTGACGAAATATCGAAAGTTATTTTCCATGGTGGTGCAAAATTTAAGCATGGGAACCAAAGATTTATTTACAGCATTGGAACAGGAAGAGCATGCGGCGTTGGAACACCGAAAGGAGCGGGCAAAACAACTGGGAGAAACTGCCAGCACAAAGTTATTATTTCCAATGCTTCTTTTATTGGTTACCGTAATGTTGATTCTTCTGGTGCCGGCAGTATTGAGCTTTATGTAGAAATACTTTTTAGGTAAAGTATGCCTGTCCTTGGAGAGGGACGTTAAAAACTACTACAAAGGATAAAAAGGAGGTGTAATTTATGTCACAATTAAAAAGATTTTTTAAAGAAGAAACAGGTATGGGAGTAGTAGAAGTAGTACTTATTATTGTGGTTTTAGTTGGTCTGGTAGTCATGTTTAATGAAGAAATTACAGATCTGGTAACAAAAATCTTCAAAAGTATTAACAAGTCTGCGAAGAAAATTATCTAGTGGAAATCTTTAAAACTTCAAAAAGCAAAAGAAACCGAGTTAATTTACAAGGTAAATAATGTAGGAAAAATTAAGGATGTAAACTCCAATCCGGCAGTTCCAATATGAGAGAAGCAAGAGAAAAGAAGAAGAGTCTGATTTGGCTGCCGGAGAAAAAGGGAGGAAAGGAAATGATTCGAAATAGAAAAATTAAGATAAATAGGAATCACAAGATAAATAGAAGTAACAAGATAAATGGGAGTAACAAAATAAATAGGAGTAACAAGATAAATTGGAATCATAAGATAAATAACAAGATAAATAAGAATATTATGATAATAAAGAATCACAAGATGAACAGGGAAATTAATATAATTAAGAAAAATAGTAATAAAGAAACGAAGATACAGTCTTTATGGAAAGAAGAAAAGGGAGCAATTACCGTATTTTCAGCGTTAATCTTTTTAGTGTTACTGGTATTTTTCTTTGCATTGATAGAAGGAATATATATTAATACAGCAAAAAGCAGGATAAAACGAAGTCTCGAAAGCGGTATGACAAGTATTATGGCAGATTATAATATACCGTTATGGGAAAAATACGAGATCTTAGCTGTAGATAAAAATTATGGACAAGCTAGTGATGGGTATTTAAACCTAAGACTGGAGGGGTTTACAAGGGATCAGTTTCTGGGGAATGGGAGTTATGGTGATAGTGATATCAAAACTATGGTAACATCAGTGAAAACGCTGACGCAGGAAGACTTATATGGAATACAGTTACAAATTAATGAACAGGGAGAAGAAGATAAGAAGGAATCTGTATTTGAAATGGTTTTTGAAACGCCGAAAAGCCAAGGGGATTATTCCGGGGTGACGAAGGAATATAATCCCGAGGAGCAGGTAGAAGGAACGGTGGATCCGAGAGAAAGTCTTCAAAATTTTATGGATAAGGGAATATTAAGTGTGGTGGTAGAACATCCGGAGGAACTGAGTAATCTGGAGCTTGATTCGGAAAGAATAACAGTGAACACGGTCTCCATACCTAAAATTGATGTATTCCAAAAAGATACATTCCCTTCTTTGTCAAGCATGGATGTTTCTAATATCAAAAATCATACGGGAAATGCTGTGGCTTATGCCATGGAACATTTTGGATGGTATGGTGAGAAAAAAGCAGGTAAAACGGGATTAAATTATGAGATTGAATATTTGTTGGAGAAAAAAGGGAGTGACAAAGAGAATTTAGAAGCAGTGGCAAATGATTTAATAGGAATAAGATATGGTTTTAACCTGACCTATGTTTTAGGAGATGCACAAATATGTGCCCAGGCCGAAGCAATTGCAGTTGCTTTAGCAGCAGAAGGAGGCACTTTGGCAATTGAAACAGCCAAATATGGAATTTTATGTTCGTTGGCATATGCAGAGTCTGTAAGTGATGTAAAAACGTTGCTCTCCGGTGGTAAGGTGCCATTGGTAAAAACAAAGGAAACCTTTCGTTCAAGTATTGATAATATGGCAGATGCGTCAGGAGGTTCCAGTGAGGATGGGTTTGATTATTCTCAATATCTTATGATGCTTTGTGCCATGCGCTGGTCAAATGGGATTGACTATACTGCCATGGCGGAATTGATGGAGTATAATATCAGACTCGAACATGATAATTTCAGGCTGGAAAATTGCATCTATGGGTTCAGTGCCCAGGTTGAACTGGATTTGGAGCGAAAATACAATGCTTTAGAAATAGGCACAGAGGACTTGTATCATTTAACTACTTATTATCAGGTGGAGTATTAAACCGAAGTGTTGTAAACAGTTGCAGGAGAGGTGGTGAAAGAAATGATAAGAACGGTTCGGGTTATGCTGGAGCCAAATAACAGGCAAAGTACGAAATTGTTTCAATATGCCGGTGCAGCAAGGTATGCATATAACTGGACTTTACGGAAAGAACAGGAGAAAAATAAAATAGGAAGAAGCATTTTGGCATTGGAAGCTCTAGAGAAAGAGTTCCAACAACAGATAAAAATGGAACACTATCAATGGATGGAGAAAATTCCGGAAGAGATTATAAGGGAATCCATGAAAAATGCTGGAAATGCATATAAAAATTTTTTGCTGGAATGCTCTAATTGTCCCAGGTTTAAAAGTAAAAAGAGAAGTCAGCCTGTATTTGGTCAGAGAAACACAAAAATACAGGTTACTCCTACTCATATAAAGATTGAAGGACTTTCCTGCAGCGAAAAAATAAACAGACAGAAATTGAATTGGGTCAGACTTTCAAAGTATAATACAATTCCTATCAATGTCGGATACAGTCATTTGAAAATTTTTCATGATGGGGGCAAGTGGTATGCGGAGGTTGGTATTATAGAACAGGAGGGAAATGGGGATTTTTATAAAATTGATAAAAGGGAAGAAGAAAAGAATGAAACAAAAATGGACAAGGAGAAGAAAAGACAAACAGTTTGTGATGCCAAGAAAATATGCCGAGGGAAAACCATTGCCGGTAGGATTGAAAAATTAGAAAAAAGAGAACGAAGACTCAAACGTTCCCTAAAAAGAAAATATGAGAATAACAAGGAAGGAGAGGTTTACCGAAAATCAAATAATATGAGAAAAAGGGAAAAAGAACTTTTAAAGATAAACCGGAGACTGAAAAATCTTAGGGAGAATCTTGTGTAGAATCTTGTGTGGAATGGGGATTATGTACTTGTTCGTTAGCGAGGAATTTACGCCTATGGAGTGTATCATAGTTCATTTTGGTCTTTGGGGCTAAGATAGGCACGAAGAAGTAGGAACGAAACAAAAAAGTCTTTTACTTTTTATAAGTTTTCGGTAACGGAATTTTTATAAGGAAAGAAAATGAAAAAAAGAAAAAACAGCGAAAAACAAAATAAAATATGCAATAGCCTGTTTGTCCATATACGAAACGATGTCAAATTTTCTTATAAAAAAACAGCAAAAAAAATTTGCGAAGAGAGGGGGTCTATGACGGTGGAAGCGGTTTTTGTGTTACCAATACTGCTGTTTGCCATATGTGGTGTATTGTCTTTAGGGAGAGTTTATTCTTCTATGGATAAGGTAAATCACGCATTGCAAGAGACAGGAAAGAATCTGGCATTGGAAATAGGGGAAACGTCGGTGCCGGAGAATACAGTACGTAGAATCCTGGAAGGATATCTTGTAGAATATCCGAAGAATATCCGGGGAATTATTCGGATTGATAAAGTGGAATATGACAGCAGGACAAAAGTGTGGAACATAAAAATCAGCTATAAAATTGGAATAGACCTTCCGTTTATAGGTAATTACAAGATTCATTGCTATGATGAAATCAGGCAGAAAGCATTTCAGGGATTTTCTTATGAGGATACGCCGGAGGGCATTGGAAACTATGTTTATATTGCAGAAAATGAAAGTGTGTTTCACACAAGCTGTGAATGTACCTATCTGAATATCAGCAAGAATCCTATGTTGAAGGAAGAAGCGGAAAAACTTGGGAAAAAAGCATGTTTGCATTGTAAGACCAATGACGGTGGAGGTGTTGTTTTTTGTACAGACACTGGTGATAAATATCATAGCTCATTCACTTGTGGAAGTTTAAATCGAAACATAAGGATTGTAAATGAAAATCAGATAGAAGGAATGGCGAAATGTTCAAGATGTCAGAAAACTGGAGAATAGAAGAAGAAAAAGGCAGCATGACAGTGGAGGCTTGCGCCATAGTTCCCATGTTTTTGTTTGTAATTTTGATTGTAATGAAAGTGGGGCTATATAGTCATGATGTAACATATATAAACAGTATTATTTATCAGTGGGGATGTAATTCCCAAATCTAT
>JAFPAZ010000201.1 GCA_017390645.1 Lachnospiraceae bacterium | reverse complement strand
TCCAAAGGCGATGGAACAGGTCATTGCAATCAATGAAGAATTTTTAAATAATTTATAAAAAGTAAAAAATGTGGAAAAGCTCTTAAAATAAATAGCTTTTCCACAAATGCAGTTTTAGATTTCAGCAATGGAGACAAGGAGACAACAATGAACAAGCAGACAAAAGCGAAAGTGGAATTAGCTCGAAAAATGTTAAGCGTGAAAATTGATGTAAGTGAAGTAATTTTAGTAACAGAACTTCCGGAAGATATGGTACTTAAGATAAAAGAAGAAATTGATGCCGAAAGAAAGAAGAATTTTGAAGGCCTGGATGAACTGGATATTGATTTTGGAAGAGTCATTCAGGATGATTTTGATGACCATGGCTTGGGCTTCGATACCTTAAGTATGGCAGCAGAAATGGAAGAAGAGGAATAAAGTATGACATCGATTTTATCAATTCTTGTGTTTTTGGTAGTGTTTGCCATGGAGTTTAAACTCTTAAAGATGAAACAGCCAAGATGCAGAACGTTTCGTGGCTTTTTTGAAGGCAGATTATATGAGATCATGGTTTGCGGATTGGGTATTTGTCTTGGATTTTCCAGTATCATAAACATTGCCATGGGGGTAGAATCCGGAAAGTCCCAGGCACTTTTGGCATTTGTTTCCAGCATTGTAGCCCTCGTTTTTTCGATGTTTGAATTTCGTATGGTAGGGGAAGGACTATTCGAAGAAGGAATTGTGATTATGGGACTCGTCTATGATTGGAAAAACATCGTAGATTATCAGGTAAAACCAGTGTCAAAACGAGAAGGTTTTGCTTCCCTTACTATTTTGGTAAAAAAGAAAAGTGGAAAAAAGGTATATCGAATGCTGTTAATTCCTGATTCTGATTATGAGAAATTTAAAACCAATATGCAAAAAGGCATGGAACGATTGGGAAAGAAACAGGATGAAGAGGAATAGTACAATGTTCTCTAAATATAAAAAAAGAACACATCAGGCAGACTGATGTGTTCTTTTTTTATGATTCATGATATAGTTTTTAAGATAGTGCCTTCGAAATCGGATGCTACAATATGTAACACGGTTTTGATAGCATCTTACTTATCATTTAAGCCTTTCATAGCTCTTACTTTCATGGATAAACCAAATAAATTGATAAATCCTTCTGCATCATGGTGATCATATAATTCACCGGTAGTAAAGCTTGCTAAGGATTCGCTGTACAATGAATATGGAGAAGTAGTTCCGGCTTTGATGATGTTACCTTTATATAACTTGAATTTTACTTCACCGGTAACGTGTTCCTGAGTAGATTCCACGAATGCCTGTAACGCTGCTCTAAGTGGAGTAAACCATTTTCCTTCGTATACTAAATCAGCAAACTTAGTAGCTACTAATTTCTTATATGCTAAAGTATCTCTGTCTAAGATTAATTCTTCTAATTGGGTATGAGCTTCCATAAGAATGGTTCCGCCCGGAGTTTCATATACACCACGGGATTTCATACCAACTACACGGTTTTCAACGATATCGATGATACCAACACCATGTTTTCCGCCTAATACATTTAATTCACGGATGATGTCAGAAGCTTTCATTGCTTTACCATTTAACTTAGTTGGAACACCTTTTTCAAAAGAAAGGGTTACATATTCTCCTTCTTCCGGAGCCTTTTCTGGAGAAACACCAAGAACTAATAAGTGATCGTAGTTTGGTTCGTTGGCCGGATCTTCTAACTCTAAGCCTTCATGGCTGATGTGCCATAAGTTACGGTCACGGCTGTAACTGTTATCTGCAGAGAAAGGAAGGTCGATTCCATGTTCCTTACAGTAAGCGATTTCATCTTCACGGGATTGCATCTTCCAGGTATCATTGCATCTCCATGGAGCGATGATCTTTAAGTCAGGTGCTAAAGCCTTGATAGAAAGTTCGAAACGAACCTGGTCGTTACCTTTTCCGGTAGCACCATGACAGATAGCAACGGCACCTTCTTTACGTGCAACTTCTACTAATTTCTTTGCGATTACAGGTCTTGCGAAAGAAGTACCTAATAAGTATTTGTTTTCATATACGGCATTTGCCTGTACAGTAGGAACTACATAGTCATCTACGAATTCATCTACGACATCTTCGATATATAATTTGGTAGCGCCGGAAAGTTTTGCTCTTTCTTCTAAACCATCTAATTCATTTCCTTGTCCAACGTCGATACAGCAGCAAACAACATCATAATCATAGTTTTCCTTTAACCATGGGATGATGGCTGTAGTATCAAGACCACCAGAGTACGCTAATACAACTTTTTCTTTCATAGTAAAAAGTCCTCCTATATATTTAATTTTACAATCTATCATAAATATACAGCAAGGATGTATATTATGCAAGTTTTTTTTCGTCGAAAACAGGAAAATAAAAATAAATGTTCGAATGAATTTTTATAAATGCAAAGAATAAATATTCATTTGGTTTGAATAAATATAAAAGTGAGTAAGATGTTGGGAAACGTGGATTAATAGGAAGAAAAGTAAAAAAAGTTTTGCTTGCATAATATACAATATAGATGTATAATTATGAAGTCTTTAAAACAAGAAAGGAAAGAAAAGTTATGATGGAACAAGAATTGATTAAAGCACAAACACTGATAGAAGCATTGCCATATATCCAGAAATTTACCAACAAGAAAATTGTGGTAAAATATGGCGGAAGTGCAATGTTAGATGATAATTTAAAATACAATGTAATCAAAGATGTAGCTTTATTAAAATTAATTGGTTTAAAGCCAATCATTGTTCATGGTGGCGGGAAAGAAATCAGTAAATGGGTTGAAAAAGCCGGCAAAAAACCTGAATTTATCAATGGCTTGCGTGTAACAGACGAAGAGACCATGGAAATCGCAGAAATGGTACTAAATAAAGTAAACAAAGGTCTGGTTGCCATGATGGAAAAACTTGGACTAAAAGCAGTAGGAATCAGCGGAAAAGATGGAAGTCTGATGCAATGTGATAAGAAACTTTCCGGAGGGAAAGACATTGGCTATGTAGGCAATGTAACAAAAGTGGATGCGAAAATCTTAGATACCCTGTTGGAAAATGATTTTATTCCAGTAATTGCACCAATTGGAATTGGAGAAGAGGATTTCCATGGATATAATATCAATGCCGATGACGCTGCCTGTGCAGTAGCTACTGCCATTGGAGCTGAAAAATTAGTATTCTTAACAGATATTGAAGGCGTGTTTGTAGATCCTTCCGATAAGTCTACTTTGATTTCCGAAATGACCATCGAAGAAGCACAAAGTTTCATTGACAGTGGTGTTGTAGGTGGCGGAATGTTGCCAAAATTAAATAACTGTATCGATGCCATGAGAAATGGAGTAAGTCGTGTGCATATTCTGGACGGAAGAGTAGAACATTGTTTATTACTGGAGTTCTTTACTACCAAGGGTATTGGTACTGCTATTTTATCAGAACCTATTTTCTAGTTATTTTAGCTAATATATCGTATTTAAGGGATTGCTCTTTAAGTTACCCTGTTTAAAAAAGGAGGAGATTCGTATGAATTATATGGAACAAGCTGATAAAGTAATGATTAAGACCTATAACCGTTTTCCTGTGGTATTAGACAGGGGAGAAGGTGTTTACCTTTATGATGTAAATGGAAAGAAATATCTGGATTTTGCAGCAGGAATTGCTGTATTTTCTTTAGGATATAATAATAAGAAATACAACGATGCCTTAAAGGCTCAGATTGATAAATTGTTACATACTTCTAATTTATTCTACAATGTACCTGCCATTGAGGCGGCTACGAAAATAGTAAATGCTACCGGATTGGATAAGGCATTCTTTACAAACAGTGGAACAGAAGCCATCGAAGGTGCATTAAAAGTGGCAAAGAAGTATGCTTATAATAAAGATAACACC
>JAFPAZ010000200.1 GCA_017390645.1 Lachnospiraceae bacterium | reverse complement strand
TCCGAAATATATTACCATAAATAGATCCTGCCATTTTACTACTCCTTATCTTTTCATTCGCTTCATTATAACCTAAAATTATCTTAATGTGAAGTAGAACCTTTCCCAGATTTTTCTGCTAATTTTAAATCCTGAAATTGTTCCCGTTCCTGTTTTGAAAAAACACAGCCACAATAATCCTGACGATACAATCCATATTCTTTTGCCAATTCTGTGGAGCGGTAATATCCTCCCTTTTTCTTGAAATCACTAAATAAATATTTCACATTATACTCTCTACTTAAAGATTCTCCGATTTCATTCAGCCATAAGGCATTTTTGTGAGGACTAATGGACAATGTGGTGGTAAAATAATCAAATCCCAACTTTTTAGCAGCCCTTGCCGTTTCTTCTAACCGAAGCTCGTAACAGGCATAACAACGTTCACTTTTTTCCCCAAGATGTTCCTTTCCCTTGATTTTTTCAAAAAATTCCATCGGTTCATAATCACAATCTAAAAAATCAATGGGATTTGAAGCCGGAAACCGGGTAATAAAATCCATCTGTTCCTCTTTTCTCCTCATGTATTCTGTTTCCGGTCCAATATTCGGATTATAATACAATATGGTTATCTTAAAATATTGACTTAAGTATTCCAATACATAACTGCTGCAGGGAGCACAACAACTATGTAAAAGAAGTCTTGGAACGACCTTCTCTTCTGTCAGTCGATTAAGAATATTATCTAAAATTATTTGATAATTTTGTGAATTTTGCATTATTTTGTGCCTCCTTTTGTTTAATCTCCACAAAATAAAATCCGCTTATTTCCGTTTCAAGACTGTCAATTTGTATCTTTTCCCAAATTGACTTTGTTACTTTCTTACAATATAATAAAAGTAAGAAAAAAACAAGGGTATTTTGTTTATTACTATGATTCATTTGAGGAAGAAGGGATTCATATGACATTAGAACAGGCAATTAAAAAATATAAACTCGTACCTATTGATCCTGCCCTAGGAAAAGAAAAAGCTAAAATTCTTAACGTGGATGAAGTTTTATATATTTTCGAAAGTAAAAATAAATATGCATATGTAATCCGGGATGGATATAGTATTTTGTTATATACAGATGAACGCAGTTTATATACCAGATTATATAAAGGCATGAAAATCATCCAACTCACTACATAGTTTCTCATTTTTCATAATTATATAAAAGGTCGGACCTTCCATCCGACCTTTCCTTTTTCATTTTACTTCTTCCTAAATGATGCTGAAATAAATTTTTTTCTCTAATCTTTAAAAATGCATCACACTTTCCCCTCAAACCCCATATCATAGAATTTTATACCTCGGTTTTTCTTCTTTGAATATCTTCCATCTTAACAAATCATCCACGAAAATGCACACCAAAGACAATGCCATCCAAAGAACCGAATAAAGCAGGCAGATTTGTCCCATAAACTGATATGGCATTGCAGAATAATCCCAGACATTTAATTGCAACCAGACATTTACAATTAATCCCGTAACCAGTTCTAATCCCGTAATAATCACCATGGATAAAAACATCTGACTGATTAAAGACATTTCAAAATGAGACCATTGATTTAAGGCTCCTGACAATACAAAAGCCAATCCCCCGCAAATAATCATAGAAAAATGAGAGTATCCTCTAAATGCTATTTCTATGAAATAATAGCTAAATCCACCTATCAGAAATAAAAACATATACTTGTAAAAAGTGTAAAATACCTTCAACCTTTTCACTCCTTCTAAATCTTATCCGCACTGATTCACG
The DNA here is from genome assembly GCA_017390645.1 of Lachnospiraceae bacterium. The sequence goes on along the minus strand of JAFPAZ010000200.1, from coordinate 2,262 downwards.
ACTTCCCCTACGTTACCATATTTCACTAATTAAAATCGTAAATCATTTTGGTTTGTTCTTAGTATCTTACACTTTTACAAATATATTCTTATTTTTTTCCTTGCTAAATTCTATTCTTTTTTTCCCTGCTAAATTCTATTCTTATTTTTTTCTTGCCACAAGCTGATTTTCTTCCAACGCGATCTCAATGATACTTCCCATGGAAATTTCATCGGACAAAATTAGCCGTGCTACCAGAGTTTCCACATATTTTTGCAGATATCTCTTTAATGGTCTTGCGCCATAAACCGGGTCGTAACCTTGTTCCACGATGTAATTCTTTGCCTCTTTGGTTAATTCCACCTTTAATTCCTTATCCATTAACCTCTGATTCATCTGTTCCATCAAAAGGTCTATGATGCCGGTGATATTGTCTTTGGTTAAAGGCTTAAATAGAATGGTTTCATCCAAACGATTCAAAAATTCAGGGCGGAAATGAAGTTTTAATTCTTCCATTACCATATTTTGAGCCTCGTCTTTTATTTCCCCAGTTTCATCAATGCCTTCTAACAGATAGGAAGAGCCTATATTGGAAGTCATAATCAATATGGTATTCTTAAAGTCCACAGTTTTTCCCTTAGAATCCGTAATACGACCATCATCTAACACCTGAAGAAGTACATTAAATACATCCTTATGCGCCTTTTCAATTTCATCAAATAAGATAACAGAATATGGCTTTCTTCGCACTGCTTCTGTAAGCTGTCCTCCTTCTTCGTAACCTACATATCCCGGAGGCGCTCCAATGAGACGTGCCACGGAATGTTTCTCCATATATTCGGACATATCAATACGAACCATATTATTCTCGTCATCAAAGAGGCTCTGTGCCAACGCTTTCGCAAGTTCTGTTTTACCAACACCGGTAGGTCCTAAGAATAAGAAGGAACCGATTGGCTTCGTAGGGTCTTTGATTCCTGCTTTGGAACGAATAATGGCTTCTGTTACTTTTAACACGCCTTCATCCTGCCCCATGACCCGTTTATGAAGTTCCTTATCCAGATTCAAGGTCTTATTTCTTTCTGATTCTGTTAATTTTGATACCGGAATACCGGTCCATCTGGATACAATTTTTGAAATTTCTTCTTCGGTAACTTTTTCGTGAATCAGAGAATAATTCTGACTTTTTATCTTTTCTTCCTCTTCACTTAATTTTTTCTTTAAATCCGGAAGTGTTCCATATTGTAACTGGGCCGCTTTCTCTAAGTCATAATTACGCTGGGCAATGGCAATTTCACTGTTGATTTTTTCGATTTCTTCTTTGATTTTCTGAACTTTTTCCACGGAAGCCTTTTCATTGTCCCATTTTGCCTTCATATTAGAGAATTCTTCTCTCATGGAAGCAAGTTCTTTCTCTAATTCTTCATACCGCTCCTTGCTTAAATGGTCCGTTTCTTTTCTTAATGCAGCCTCTTCAATTTCTAACTGCATGATTTTTCTTTGAATATCATCAATTTCTGTAGGCATGGAATTTAACTCTGTCTTAATCATGGCACAAGCTTCATCCACCAGGTCAATAGCCTTATCCGGAAGGAAACGGTCTGAAATATACCGATTCGAAAGCACTGCTGCATGAATTAAAGCATTGTCTAATATCTTAACCCCGTGATATACCTCATAACGATCTTTCAATCCCCTAAGAATCGTAATGGTATCTTCCACTGTAGGTTCTTCTACCAACACCGGTTGAAATCTTCGTTCCAATGCTGCATCCTTTTCAATATACATCCGGTACTCATCCAATGTCGTAGCCCCAATACAATGCAATTCCCCTCTTGCAAGCATTGGTTTTAACATATTTCCTGCATCCATGGCACCGTCTGTTTTCCCTGCACCCACTATAGTATGAAGTTCGTCAATAAATAAAATGATTTCCCCATCACTTTTCTTTACTTCTTCTAACACAGCTTTTAGACGTTCTTCAAATTCACCCCTGTATTTTGCTCCTGCTACCAAGGCTCCCATATCCAGAGCAAAAATTCTCTTATCCTTTAATCCTTCCGGCACATCTCCCCTTACGATTCTTTGTGCCAATCCTTCTACCACTGCAGTTTTACCAACCCCCGGCTCCCCGATTAATACCGGATTATTCTTGGTTTTTCTAGATAGAATACGGATGGTATTTCGAATCTCGCTGTCCCTTCCAATGACAGGGTCTAATTTTTGTTCTTTCGCTCTTTCCACCAAATCATAACCATATTTATTTAAAGTATCATAGGTGGC
>JAFPAZ010000199.1 GCA_017390645.1 Lachnospiraceae bacterium | reverse complement strand
TCCTATAATTTCAGCCGGGATTCCAAAAAGAACCATACCAATCCATAAACTTAATACTGTTCTATCTATCCTTGTCTTGTTCCAATACTTCTTCACTTTGAATCATTTCCTCACCGGCTTTTGGACTGGGGTTTGATTTTTGCCCAATAGAGCCATCTATTTTCTTAATTACATCATATGCAGAACGATACCCTGATGCGATTCCCAGAAATAAAAACCAGATTAAATAATTGGTTCCAAACTTATGGTCCACCCACATTCCAATACCAAGGCAGATTCCAACCGCCGTTAACATCGAAATTCCTATCTGGGATATGAGTGTAATATTCTTTAAAAAATGAGTCTGTTTCATTTCTTCTCATCCTTTCCAGTATCCCATCTATTATACCACAAAATCAAGTTTAAGTCCATTCATAAAAATGTTAGTATCCCCAAAATAATGATAAAATGTTACCGTTCACAGAGGAACGGTAACGATAAGATTAATCCTCTTCTATAGCGGCAATTCTTCTAATATGTCGTTCATCATTGGAGAACGGGGTATCTAAAAAAGTATCTACAATCTTAAGTGCATGTCCTACACCCACAACTCTCGCCCCCATGGCAAGAATATTAGCATCATTATGCTCCTTCGTAGCCTGTGCACTAAAGCAGTCATGGCAAAGTGCAGCCCTTACACCCTTGATTTTATTCGCAGCTATACTAATTCCAATACCGGTACCGCAAATCAAAATACCAAGTTCGCATTCTTTCGCTGCTACCGCTTTTCCTACTGCATGGGCAAATTCCGGATAATCACAGGATTCTTCACTGTAACACCCATAATCCTTGTATTCCATTCCTCTTTCTTCTAAATGTTTCATAATTTCCTGTTTCAAAGCATATCCGCCATGATCACTTCCTAATGCTATCATTCTTTTCCACCTTTCAATCGTATCATAGTTTTTTCTACTAATCTTTCTAATTCCCGCAGACAATATTCATAGTCTACGATTTCTTTACCATAAGGGTCTAACACCTCTCCCTGCTCATTGGCAAATTCTTTTAAGGTATAGATTCTTTTTACATTTTCGTATTCATCCATGACTTTGCTCTTTTCAGCCTCCGTCATGGTCAATATCATGCAGCCTGTATCAATATCCTCCTGAGTTAACTGGATGGTAACATAATCCTTCACTTCATAACCATGGGCCTCTAAACAAATCTGGGCCTTCGGGTTCACTGGTTCCTCAAAAAGTACCACCAGCCCCCTGGACATAACCTGAACACCTTCTATGTTCTGATCCTTTAGCAATTTCGCCATGGCAACCTCTGCCATATAGCTTCTGGTAGAATTTGTGGTGCAGACAAATATAATCTTATTCTTCTCTAAAACTTCATCTTTTCCCTTTACCTCAACTACTCTGTGCCCTGCTGCCTTTAAAAGCCGGTTCATAATGGCATAACCTAACTTTCCTCCCTCAAAGCTTTCAGAATAAATGTATTCCATTCCCAAGGAATCAAACTCCCGTAACACCCGGAACAAATTTGCCGCAACGGTGGTATCATCTTCCCTGGAACCGATACTTAACACGGTTCCATTCTGGTATAAATCCATACTTTCATCCGTAGCAATGATACCCACCTTATTTCCTTGGGACATCATAACCTCTGTAATGGCATTAATTTCTTCCGCTACCATCTCAATGTCATTTCCTTCCACGATGGTCAACTCCCCTTTCGGGGCATAATGCCGATATTTCATTCCCGGAGCCTTAGGCTTTATATCAAGGGTTAAATCTCCCTGTATCCCAGGATCTACTTTTACTTCTCCTACCACATCTTCCAGCATTTCCTTCGTAATAAATCCCGGTCTTAGTATAACAGGAACCTCTCCCGTTACATCCAGCACCGTAGACTCAATTCCAATAGAGACACTGCCTCCATCCAGAATCATATCGATACGGCCTTTCAAATCTGCAATGACATGTTCTGCCAAAGTTGGAGAAGGCTTACCGGATAAATTCGCGCTAGGTGCAGCAATAAATCTTCCGGAAGCCTCAATTAATCTTCTGGCTACCGGGTGACTAGGATATCTTACAGCCACTGTCGACATACCACCTGTCGTTTCATCCGGCACCTCCTCCAATTTCTCAAAAATCATGGTAAGAGGTCCCGGCCAGAACACATCCATCAGTTTACACGCCGTCTCCGACACCTCCCTTGCAAGATGGAATACATCCGCTTTACGGGCAATATGGATAATTAAAGGATTATCACATGGCCTTCCCTTCGCTTCATATATTTTCGCTGCCGCTTCTTTTTGCAGTCCATCCGCTCCTAATCCATATACCGTTTCCGTAGGAAATGCCACCAGACCGCCCCGTTTAATCACCTTCGCTGCCGTCTCGATTACATCTTCATCTATATTTTCGGAATCTATTTTTATCGTTTTCGTATACATAAATACCTCATCATCGTTTCCTTCATAAATATGTCCATGATACCTTTAAAGAGTTACGTCCTTTCTATTTTTAAAAACCTACGTTTTTTCTCCATTCAGTTTCAAATCATATTAACCTTCTTTTCAGTATAACACTTCTTTTCCAAAATTAAAACATATTTCTTTCCTTTCTTAAACAATATAGAAAATTGCGAAACCATCAAAGACTTATGACTTCTATTTTCTCTGATTCTGAATATAATAATAAAAATCAGTGCTTTTTATAATAAGAGAGAATCCTATGAAACATAAACTCACTGAATTTATCAAAAGAATCCCCTTTTTTAAGCTTTTTCGTTGCTCCTTCCTACAGAAAAAGAAACGTTTATCCTATTCTTTCTTCTTCCTTTGTATGATTTTACTTCTTGTGGGGATATTAAAACAATCCTCTGTCTTTCCCGCAAGTAACCAGAACAAATCAAAGCCTGTGATCGTCTTAGATGCCGGTCATGGCGGGGACGACCCCGGAAAGGTTGGCATAAACGGCGAATTAGAAAAAGACTTAAATTTATCCATCGTGCTCATTTTAAAAGAAATTTTAAAGGAAGATTACACTGTCATCCTTACCAGAGATACTGATGTTATGCTTTGCGATGAAGGTGTAAAGAATAAAAAAAATTCTGATTTAAAAAACAGGGTAAAATTAATTAACGAAAGTTCCTGTGATATCGCCATTCTGATTCACCAAAACAGTTTTCAAAGTGAAAATGCAAAAGGAGCACAGGTATTTTACCATGCAAAAAGCGAGGATGGAAAGTTCTTAGCAACCTGCCTGCAGGAAGAATTAATTGCCGGAAGTGATCCTTCCAACACACGTAGTGCAAAAAGTGACCAGACTTATTATATCTTAAAAAACGCTACTCCCACTGTGGTAATTGTAGAGTGCGGTTTTTTATCCAATCCGGAAGAAGCGGCCAGATTATCCCTTCTTTCTTATCAGGAAAGTCTGGCCCTTAGTATAAAAAACGGAATTGACCGGTACTTCGAGGAAAAAGAGTCCAACTAAGTAACCGGCCCCATAAAGAAAAGGCAAGATTTCTCCTGCCTTTTCTACCGTACAACCATATTTCGAATCGTAATTTTTCTAAAATCGGGACAACTCGTAACACACTATATCATATTCCAATTTCAAATGAATTTTGATACATCCTGTTTCGTAGTTCAATTTTTGATGAATTTCGATACATCCTGTTTCATAGTTCATTTTTTGATGAATTTCAATTCATCCTGTTTCATAATCCGATTTTAGATGGAGGTAACTGATTGCTTTTTTATAACAGTTTAATGGTATGTGTTGACCAAGAATAGACGCCTTTATCTACGTTTTCCAAACAACCCTTACCATCCCATTTTCCGGTTCGCACGAACATTTATTTTTATTTTTATGACAGTTCTATGCATGTGATATCAAGAGCAAAATAATTTTTTGCTCCGGTATGATGCGTATTCTGTATTCTGGGATAAGACAGATTTTTCCAGAAAAAAGAAAGGATTCTTTCGCAAGGACATGCTGTGATGTGGGCAAATACAGTTTGACCATGATATGTAGCTTATTGGTTGCTGTTGACTGCGACCAGTAACTCTTTTTACCTTTCTTTTTAAAATGTAAATGAATACAAAGACGTTTGTTCTTTCATATAGAAATTAAAACGAGATAATTCCCCTTTTTTCGTCACTTTTTATCTTTCATGATGATTAAATTTTAGGTAATAGTAATTTTCCGGATTCCGGAATTTTATGTTCTGGGGAACAATGAATAGAAAAATGCACAGAGCATTGCTTATCATCGCTCAGTTATGCTTTTTGAAATTTCTTAGGTGAATTCTGTTTGGGAATTTCTTAGGTGAATTTAATATCTGAAGTTCTTAACGAATTCTGTTTTGAAATTTCTTAAATGAGTTATGTTTCTGAAATGGGTAATTCAAAAAAATTACCAAGATAAACCTGAAACGTCAGACATAAAACTGTCATGTTATGATGTTAGGCAAAAGGTATTCTGCCTCATGATACCTACGAATCGCTTCGCACTTAGTGCTCCTGCAGTTCCAAAAAAACATTGGAAACCCGTCCTATTTGGACTACCTTCTCATGTTTTGTGAATTCCAAAATCATACTTTTTCACGGAAGTATGACCTTTTGACTTTGGTATCATATTATATTAGTACCAACCCCTTTCTTAGGGGAACTATCTCTTAATTTGCATTCTACCACAAAAAGAAACATATTTCAAGTACTTTTTTATTTTTTGTCATTACTCAGATTATTGTTACTGTTAAAAC
>JAFPAZ010000198.1 GCA_017390645.1 Lachnospiraceae bacterium | reverse complement strand
CACTTCCTCTAACCCAAGGAATCCTCTTAAAACATTATAATCACTGACTCTCATATAAGTATCATACTGAAAATATCCGCCTAAAACCTGATTATCCTTTAAAACATTAGTAAATTTCGCATCCTCACTGCGGTAAATGCTATATACCAAATCCTTTTTGATCCAGCCATCTTCTTTTAACATTTCCCTCACTTCACTAAAATTTTCCCCTGCATCCAAATCCGTCACACAGATATCAAAGGGAGCATGCTTTTCGATTTCTCCTTTGAAATTGCTTAAGCCAATGGCATAATTACTGCTTAATAAAGCCAATGTAAACAATACTGCTATGGTTCCCATCGTAAATCCCATGGTATTGATTTTCGATGAAAGTTGTCGGAATACGAATACATTTAGCTTTTTATACTTAAATCTCTTGCTTTTTTCAATCAATAACACCATGATTCCGGATATTCCAATATAAAAACAGTAAATAAATACAATCATACAAATGATGACTACAATAACCGGTGCCTTACTGCAGGCTACAAGCAGTGCAACAATCGATACAAGAAATAAAATTACATTTCTTTTTACATGCTTTACCTTCACCTGCTCGTTTACCTTGTCCGCATTCATTAAATCCTTGATTTTTAGCTTTTTCAAATACTGGTTATTACGGAATACCACAAGAAATTGTATCAATAAATAATATAAAATAGTTAAGAATAAAGCCGCAAGGCTAAAATCTGCCTCTACCTTGTATTCCTCTCCAAAAAATGAAGAAATCACAAACAATAAGCCTTGAAAAATAAAACTTCCTAAAAAACATCCTAATATAAGGGAAATTACTCCAAATATAACATTTTCATAAAAAAATAATTTAGAAACCGTTTTGTTTTCCATTCCTAAGATCAGATAGGTACCAAATTCACGGCTTCTTCGTTCCAACATGAATCTTGTCATATAATTAATCAGCCAGGAGACCACAATTAATACAATGACAGAAAACAACACCAATAACATCCTGTAATCTGTCATATGTGCATTCATCCCAAGAATCAAATCCGAAAACATCATGGAATTAAAGGCAAACATCAAAGCAAGAATGAAGGTAATTGTGATTACATATAAGACATAATCTTGAATGGAACGTTTTATGTTCCTGAGAGCCAGTTTAGCAAGCACCTTTCACTTCACCTCCTAATAAAACCAATACATTAAGAATTTCGTTGTAGAAATCTCTTCTATTCTTTCCTTTTCCATTTAATTCCTTAAACAGATTTCCATCCTTCAAAAATAAAATCCTTTGACAATAACTTGCAGAAAATACATCATGGGTTACCATGAGAATCGTTGCCCCTAAATCCTGATTCATTTTTTCCATGGTTTCTAATAAAAGTTGTGCAGATTTGGAATCCAGGGCTCCTGTAGGCTCATCCGCAAGAATAAGCTTAGGATGATTGATTAATGCCCTGGCACAGGCGCATCTTTGCTTCTGGCCTCCGGATATCTCATATGGAAAACGGTTTAAGATATGCCCTATTCCTAACACCTGAGCCATGGATTCTACCCGTTTCGAAATATCTTTTCCCTCTTCCCCATTTATGGTTAATGCCAAAGAGATATTTTCTTCCACTGTTAAGGTGTCAAGTAAATTAAAATCCTGAAACACAAATCCCAGATTTTTCCTTCTAAATTCCGCCAATTGAGCATTTCTCATCTCTGTAATATCGGTCTTGTCATAGAAAATATGCCCGGAAGTTACGGTATCAATGGTAGAAATACAATTTAACATTGTAGTTTTTCCAGAGCCGGAAGCTCCCATAATTCCAACAAATTCACCTTCCTGAATTTCAAAATTTACCTTGTCCAACGCTTTCGTGATGTTCGACTCATTCCCATAATATTTACAAACATCCTGAATTTTTAATAATGCCATGTTTTCCTCTCTTTCGGAGCTTTTTCGCTCATGTTTT
>JAFPAZ010000197.1 GCA_017390645.1 Lachnospiraceae bacterium | reverse complement strand
CAGATGTTTGTGAACCGCAGCCACTGCTAATAAGGAAGGAAGTGCTACATGATTTTCATCTACTCCTCTATCGGAAAGAATCAGGATATTGGCACCGTCCTTATAAGCCTTATCTACCTGCACAAACAAATGATCTAACACACGTTCAATCGGAGTGCTTTTATAAAAGATAATTGGCACTTTTGCAACCTTGAACCCCGGCTTTTTCATGGTTGAAATCTTTAACATATCCAAGTCATTAAGAATTGGGTTGTTGATTTTTAATACCTGACAGTTTTCCGGTTTTTCAGAAAGCAGATTTCCATTTTTTCCAACATAAACAGTGGAAGAAGTAACGATTTTTTCACGAACCACGTCAATAGGGGGATTGGTAACCTGTGCAAACATCTGCTTAAAGTAGTAAAATAATGGCTGATATTCCTTGGACAATACTGCAATCGGAGTATCTACGCCCATGGCTCCAATCTGTTCAGAACCATTTAATGCCATGGAGTAAATTCCATTTCTATATTCTTCATAAGTATAACCAAAGGATTTTTGAAGTCTTGCCCGTTCTTCTTTGGAATAAGACTGAATTTTCTCATTTGGCACCTTAAGTTCGGATAAGGATACCAGATTACTGTCTAACCATTCTCCATATGGTTCCTTCTTTGCATATTCTTCTTTGATTTCTTCATCGTTTTTAATGCGGCCCTTTACGGTGTCTACCAAAAGCATTTTTCCCGGATGAAGACGTTCTTTTTTCACAACATGGGCTTCATCTAACTCTAACACACCTACTTCAGAAGAAAGTATCAAACGGTCATCATCCATAATATAGTAGCGGGATGGGCGAAGTCCGTTACGGTCTAAGATAGCTCCCATTACATCACCATCGGAGAATAAAATAGAAGCGGGACCGTCCCATGGTTCCATCATGGTTGCATAATATTGGTAAAAATCTCTTCCTTCCTGGGAAATGGTGTCATTGTGTGACCATGGTTCCGGTATCATAATCATGGCAGCCAGTGGAAGTTCCATACCACTCATAGTTAAGAATTCCAAGGTATTGTCTAACATAGAGGAGTCAGAACCTGCTGTATTTACCACAGGAAGTACCTTGGACAAATCATCTGCCGATAAGATATCTGTCTCTAAAGTTTCCTCTCTTGCAAGCATTTTATCTGCATTCCCTTTAATGGTGTTGATTTCACCATTATGTACGATAAAACGGTTTGGATGCGCTCTTTCCCAGCTTGGATTTGTATTGGTGGAGAAACGGGAGTGTACCATGGCAATGGCAGATTCATAATCTTTATCCTTTAAATCAAGGAAGAAAGTACGCAGCTGATCTACTAAAAACATTCCTTTATATACGATGGTTCTGCTGGATAAAGAAGGTACATAGGTATTGTCTGTACTTTGTTCAAATACACGTCGTACGATGTATAATTTACGGTCAAAATCAAGTCCCGGCTTTACATTTTGTGGTCTTTTAATGAATCCTTGATAAATCACAGGCATACATTCTCTTGCCTTTTCTCCTAATACCTCCGGGGCATTTGGAACTTTTCTCCATCCTAAGAATTCCAGTCCTTCTTTTTCTACAATGATTTCAAACATTTTCTTTGCCTGACTTCTTTTTAATTCATTTTGCGGGAAGAAGAACATTCCGACACCGTATTCTCTTTCTTTTCCAATTTCAATTCCACATTCCTTACATACTTTGGTAAAGAACTTATGTGGAATCTGGGTTAAGATACCAACACCATCACCGGTTTTTCCTTCTGCATCTTTTCCGGCACGGTGTTCTAGATTTTCTACTATCTTTAATGCATCGTTTACAATCTGATGATTTGCTTTTCCTTTTATATTTACTACTGCGCCAATACCACAGTTATCGTGTTCAAAACTGGAGTGGTATAGGCCGTTATTCCTGATTTCTTGTTGATTCTGATTCATACTAAGTTTCCTCCATTTGCTGATATATAGTGTTTTGGTAATTGCGAAATTTGTGAAACAGTGTGATTCTTTTGAGGGTTGTGGGAGTGATTCAAAAGAAACAAATACAGCGCAGGCACGCTTTCGCTGCGTTCGGCTCGTAGCGGATTACTGTTCATACGAACAGTAATCTATTGGTTTCTGCATGAAAATTCGCTTCGCGAAGCAGAAACCAACCCCTGAATCATACTATTACGTAACCTGACAGCAAGTGTCAGGTTACTGTATAAACAGTAGCTTTATAATAACAGATTCGCGGCAAGCCTTTCGTTAAGTACCGACGGCCGAACAAGCACCTGCTTATGTATTTGTTTCTTTTGAATCACTCGCGATACTCTTTGGAATAATTTCTTGATTGCTTCAAAAGTTTCACAATTAATTTGAATGTTTCGGAGAGAGCTCGACTATTTTGAACATTTCATATTTCATATTCGTTTCTGAGATATTTATGAATGTTTCGTAATGATCCCTAAAGTTTCGCAATTACCAAAAAAGACGCCAAATCTCCTTTTTCTAAAAAAGGAAATCTGACGTCTTTGTCATGACTTATATTATTTTTTCATGCTCCATGGCGTTGAAACGGATGGGTTCCTTCACAACGCTTTGTTGTTTGTGCTATTCTATAACTTTTTTTTTCGTTTGTAAAGTGTTTT
>JAFPAZ010000196.1 GCA_017390645.1 Lachnospiraceae bacterium | reverse complement strand
GGATTTGGGGAGTGAAAATCAGATGTGTAACGTTCACTGCGTGGTACATATGAAAAATGGAGAAAAATCCATTACCGGTATTTCTGTATTAGGACTTTTGGATGTTTTAACTGCGGTCAATGATGATGGAGTATTCATTGGGATTTTGGATGTTGGAAGTGGCGGAGATTATGTTTATGAAGGGAAAACCTGTTATACCTACGATATCCGATATGCCTTAGAAAATATGGACAATGCGAAAGAAGTGGGAAATTATCTGATTGCAAACAGCACTAATTATACCTGGTCCCACAACCTGATTCTTACAGATAAGAACAATTCTTACTGCGTGGAAAACTGTGTGGTGGAAGGAGAAGGGGTTTCTTTGTTAAGGGATACTTCCACAATACTTCATGATCATCTGGTCTGGGATAACCCTGACAGTCTTTGTGTAGTAAATGCCTTTGCAGCGGCTGAAAATGCAGACAACTTAACCGGGAATCAGGAAAATCTGGTGAGATGGTTAAAATACAATGAATGGATTGCTAAGAAAGATAAAATATCCGTTTTAGATGTGAAGGATATGCTGACTTGTGAAAAGGTGGACAGTGATGTTGTAACGGTTCATTCTGGTACAGTGTTTCACATGGTGATTCTTGATTATGCTACAGTAAAGATTCAAGTGGCATTTACAGGGACGGAAGGTGTGGTTGATAAGCCGTAATTTGTGGATGTTGGGGAATATTGATAAATACCGTAAAAAAGCAGGTTGTATTCTAACTGTAATTTGTATATATTGTAAGAGATAAAATAATGCTGAAACGAAATAGTAAAACTTTTCGGAGGGGATAACTGGTGACGGATATACTTATGATAGAAGACAATCAGGAATTAGGAACTTTGATTCGTGATTTCCTTAGCAGAGAAGGTTTTTTGGTTGTATGGAAAAGGAGTGCAGAAGAAGGATTAAAGTTTCTGGAAAAAGAGCAGTGTAAACTGGTGCTTCTTGACATTATGCTTCCCGGCATGGATGGATTTGAAACCGGCAGTCTGATTCGAAGCAAAGACAATACCCCCATACTTATGATGAGTGCAAAAAATGATGATAAAAGCAAACTTCTAGGATATGAGATTGGGGCGGATGATTATATCGAAAAACCATTTTCCATACCGGTGCTGGTGGCAAAGATAAAAGCATTGATGCGAAGAAGTTATGAAGCGAAGGAGGACAGGCAGATTTTGTCTGAATGCGGAATTACACTGGATTATGCTGCCAGAACCGTAATGCAGAACGGAAAGAAAATAGACATTAAAGGGAAGGAATTCGACGTCTTATATTACCTTATGAAACATGTAGGGGAAGTAGTGGATAAGAATGCATTATTCAATGAAATATGGGGTTTGGATTGTTATAGCGAACCGGCGACGTTGAACGTCCATATCCGCTGGCTACGGGAAAAACTTGAAAAAGACCCGAAAAAACCGGAACTAATACAGACCGTCTGGAAGATTGGATATAAATTTGGAGGTTCGTAAATGAACAGTTTTAGGAAAATATTTGCTTTTACTACCATAGGATTTGTTCTGCTTCTGGTTACTTTTAATCTGATGTATGAAAAGGTGGTAATGAATGAACATCAGGAACGATATATTGTAATGAACCGAATTACTGACATGGTGAAAGCCGAATTGCAGCAGAATACATCAGCTGATATATCTAAAATGTGGAAAAAAAATCAGGAAGCATGGGAAACAGAGTATAAAGAGGGGAATGTACCGGATTTTGTGGAATTCCTTCCGTTAAGCATTTTAGAATCAGGAAATCTTTCCGTAATGGAAACCAATCAGGAATCCTATATTTGGAATGTTTACGGGGAAGAAGGAAGTCTGATTGGTTTTATAGAATATAAATATGAAGATGATTTTATAGCAGGAAGCCGTGGCATAATAAATACGGTATTGATTACCTGCTTTTTTTGCATGGCAGCTTTTTTTTGGTATGTAGAGAGAAAAATCTTAAAGCCTTTTGAAAGTTTTAGTGGCTATCCGGAAAAGCTGTCAAAGGGCATTACCAATGAAAAACTTCCAGAGATGAAAAGCCGGTATTTGGGGAAATTTATTTGGGGCATGAATATGTTAAATGATACTCTAGAAAGTAATAAAAGGAAAGTTCAAAAATTAGAATATGAAAGACAGACCCTTCTTACCTCCATTGCCCACGGTGTAAAAACGCCGGTTGCCAATATTAAGCTATATACCAATGCCATAGAAACCGGATTATATCAGAATTCAGATAATGTAAATTCAAAGGATGCAGAAATAGCGAAGAAAATCGAAAAAAATGCCATGGAAATTGAGGAACTTGTATCAAAAATGTTGGAAACAGCCTCCACCTCCTTATGCGATTATGAACCCCAAATTCAGACGTTTTATCTAAAGGAACTGGCAGAAGAAATGGAACAGGAATATGCCAATCGGCTAAAGGTGAAGCGGATTGACTATAGGGTGGAATGTTCAGGGAATCCTATAGTAAATAGTGATAAAGATGGGCTGTTTCATATTCTTTCCCAGTTCATTGAAAATGCAATAAAATATGGAGATGGGACCGGGCTTACCATATCCATGGAAAAACAGGATGAGGGTTATTTTTTCTCGGTGAAGAATAAGGGAATACTTTTACCGGAGCAAGAAATACCATTTATTTTTAAGAGTTTTTGGCGGGGTTCCAATGCAAAAGAGCAAGAAGGAAGTGGGATTGGCTTATTTGTAGCCAAAGAAATGGCAAAACGATTAGGCGGCGATATCTATGTAAAACGTTTTGAAGAAACCTCGGAAATGGAGTTTGTGATTTTTTTATGTGATGAATAAACTTGCAATTATC
>JAFPAZ010000006.1 GCA_017390645.1 Lachnospiraceae bacterium | reverse complement strand
GAAAAAGGATAAAAGGGTGGTTACCATGGTGGCGGCAGTCCCTACCAACATTGGGTTTACAGAGGAAAAAAGAAAAGAAGCGGGAAAACAGTTTATCGATGTGGGAATTGCAGAGGAACATGCCATCGCCATGGCTTCCGGTATTGCTGCCAATGGAGGAAAACCTGTATTTGCTACGCATTCCAGTTTCCTTCAAAGAACTTACGACCAGTTATCGCAGGATTTATGCGTAAATCATAATCCTGCTACGATTTTGGTAAATACCGCTTCTGTTTACGGTATGAATGACGTGACGCATCTTGGAATTTATGATATACCGATGATTTCCAACATACCAAATATGGTATACCTTGCTCCGACCTGCAAGGAAGAGTATTTTGCCATGCTTGACTGGAGTATCGAGCAGAATCAATATCCGGTAGCAGTCCGTATCCCTTGTAATGGAGTCATTTCATCCAGCCGTGAAATACCAAAAGATTATGGAACTTTGAATCAGTATGAAACAGTTCAAAAAGGAAGTGAAATTGCGGTTCTTGCCTTGGGGGATTTCTTCCAGATCGGGGAAGAGGTGGTAAAGGCCATAGAAGAAAAGACGGGGAAAAAGGCAACCTTGATTAATCCTAGATATATTACAGGATTGGATAAAGAATTGCTGGAGGAATTAAAGAAAGACCATACCAAGATCATTACTTTGGAAGATGGTATTTTGGACGGAGGTTTTGGTGAAAAAATCGCAAGATTTTATGGACCTAGTGAGATGAAGGTTTATAATTATGGATTAAAGAAGGAATTCATTGACCGTTATGTGGTGGAAGAAGTATTGAAGGAAAATCGTATTACAGTGGAACAGATGTTAGAGGATATTTTTTCGGTATAGATGAAAATCGTAAAATGATGATGTCATTTTGATGCTATGAATAGATATGGTAAATACGATGAATATGTCAAATGATGTGGAGGTTAGGGTACAGTTTTTTTAGAATTATTTAAAATACCTCTTGACTCTGACGTTGCGTCATAGTTTATGCTATGATTACACGAGAAGGAGGAAGGAACAGTATGACAGTAAATGAAGTGAGTAAATTAACAGGAGTGAGTATACGCACCCTGCATTATTATGACCAAATTGAATTATTACAGCCAACAGGGATTACAGAATCCGGATACAGACAGTATGACGATACTGCACTAGAACGGTTACAACAGATTTTATTGTTTCGTGAACTGGAATTTCCACTAAAAGAAATCAAGAAGATTCTTGATAGTGATGGGTTTGACCGAAAAAAAGCATTGGAACAGCAAATTGAGTTGTTAACACTTAAAAAAGAACATTTGGAAAACTTAATCACATTTGCTCGTGAAATAAAACGAACAGGAGTAAGGACAATGGATTTTAAAGTATTTGACAAAAGTAAAATGGATGAATATGCAAAAAAAGCAAAGGAACAATGGGGTGATACAGAAGCTTATAAGGAATTTGAACAAAAAAACAAAGAACGCAGCGGATCAGATATGAAACATATTACAAGAGGTCTTATGCAGGTGTTTGCTGAATTTGGGGAAATGATGGATAAGAAAGCAGATGACGAACTGGTGCAAGGTTTGGTAAAGAAACTTCAAGATTATATTTCCACACATTTTTATCAGTGTACACCGGAAATTTTACGAGGCCTTGGAAAAATGTATGCCGGAGGCGGAGAATTTACAGAGAATATCGATGCGGTAGGTGGAGAAGGATGTGCAAAGTTTGCAGCAGATGCAATTGAAATATATTGCAGTAAATAAGGATGATTTGGGAAGGCAGAGATTTTGTACTCATTTTTAGATAATTGAAATAATTCCAAGTTGCAAGGGTTAAATTCGAAGATTCGTGAAACGGTTTTAGACCATGTGTTGTGGTATGTATCATTTGGGATTAAAATAAAACTTTAAGAAAACTTTATATTTTTCCTAAAGAAACTAAAAAAATATCCGTTATAATAAAACAGATGTAAGAAATGAACTGAGATGATTCAGGGTATTAAGCGTAGAAAGGTGGTTATGAAAGTTTACTTGCTAATATACATTTTTCTATGCTTAAAATGGCAACTGACATAGCTTGTAACAGGTGACACATAAACATGATACTTAACCACGTAAGTGGAGGTTTAATAACCGAAGGAGAAGAAAAATGTTAACAATCAAAAATCTTACAAAAACATATAAAGGTGGGAAAACCGCTGTAAAAGATTTAAGTCTTTCTGTAGAGCCGGGAGATATTTATGGCTTTATTGGACATAATGGGGCTGGGAAAACCTCTACGATCAAATGTGTTGTGGGGATACAGGATTTTGAAGAGGGTGAAATTACCATTGATGGAGTATCCATAAAAGAAAATCCGATGTATTGTAAGGAAAATATGGCTTATATTCCG
>JAFPAZ010000026.1 GCA_017390645.1 Lachnospiraceae bacterium | reverse complement strand
TTTGTTTATCCAACGCACCACCTCATCCTCATGATGATATCCCATCATCATGGCAAATACATCAGAATGCATCCTTCCATAAATTACATTTGGTTCCGCCTTAATCCGAATGATATCTGCAATAAACTTAATCACCCGGTCACCTTCCAGATTTCCATAAACATCATTGATAATCTTTAACTTATCAACATCCAGCGATATCATGGCATAATGTGGGAATTCATCTTTTCTGAGCATTTTATTACATTCACGATAAAATTTATCCATATTATAAATTGCCGTCATGGAATCATATTCTGCTCGGTATTTCAGAGTTTCATATGCCTTCATATATTCATCCACATTATTAATGGTGCCTACAACTTTTTTAATACTTCCCTTGTCATCATCGTAAACATTCGTCAACATCCATTTGCACCATGAATATTCCCCGGTAATTTTATGCTTCATACGAACCGTTACTTCAACATTTGATTTACCTGTACGATATTCATCCAGAAATGCATGAAATTTCGATATATCTTCAGAGTGAATAATAGAGTCTTCCATTACAATGTCTAAAATGTCCCTGCCACAATATTCTTCAATATAGTCTTCGAAAATTTTTTTTGACACATATCTGATATTCGTCTTCGCATTCCACTCAAACATGATTGTATTGGTACAGTCCAATAATATCTTATAATTGTCTTTATCCACATATTCGTCATCATTATAATCAAGATAGATACATTCTTCCATAAGAATCTCCCTTTTCTAACAGATATAACTATTATTATAACATAACCATCATCTATTATCAAATAAAAACCACAAAAAAATCAAGTTCAAAAATCACGTTATAAATCAAACGGATGAACCTCTTCGTTATTGTTCACCCACAAACACTATCGCCTTCCTAGTTACATCCTTCACTTTTCTCTTACTACTCATTAATATAAACTCTCTTTACCCTTCTTGTAAAACGACAGGATAATTCATAATTAAAACTTCCGGAAAGATTTCCTACCTCTTCCATTGTAATTTGCGCCTTACCATCAGTGCCAATTAACGTTACTTCATCTTCCACTTTAACATCCTCAATATGTGTAACATCTACCATCATCTGATCCATACAGACTCTTCCTACAATAGGAGCATACTGTCCTTTAATAATAACTCTTCCAATCGAAGACAGACTCCTTGGATATCCATCTGCATAACCAAAGGTCAATGTGGCAATTTTCATTTTATCCTTGGCAACAAAAGTGGCGCCATAGCTGATTCCTCTACCCTTTTCCACAAAATGAACATTACCTACATGAGCCTTTAAAGTAAATGCCGGTTCTAAAAACAGCTTACTTTTATCCACTTCATCAGAAGGATACATACCATAGGTAATAATTCCGGAACGAACCATATCATACCTGTGATGGTTAAATTCCATAATTGCAGCACTGTTACAGGTATGTTTCAATGGTATTTTAATGCCTTCTTTTTCTAATTCCACCACAAATTCATCAAATCGTTTCATTTGTAAGTAAGTATATTCTTTGTCTTCCATATCAGCGCAGGAAAAATGGGTAAAAAGACCTTCCACTTCTATCATAGGAAGTTCTTTTATTTTCTTAACCAGTTTCACATCTTCACCTTCTGCCTTAAGACCAATTCTTGACATACCTGTATCCAGGGCAATATGTATCTTCCCCGTTTTCTTCAGCCTTTCACATTCTTTCGAAAATGCATTTGCGGTTTCCAATGAGTAAATCGTCTGAGCGATGTCATTTTTAATCAACATCTCATATTCAGATGGAGAAGAATACCCTAATATAAGAATTGGTAATTTGATTCCTGCCTCCCTCAATTCCAATGCCTCTTCTACATCAGCAACTCCAAAATAATCTACAATGGACTCCAGCTTTTTACCAACTTCCACCGCACCATGGCCATAACCGTCCGCCTTTACCACCGCCATTATTTTTGTTTTTTCTGGAACAAGCTGTTTTACCCTTAACATATTGTTACGGATTTTATTCAAATCAATGATTGCAAAACTTCTACTATATTCTGTCATTTTTATACCCTTACAGTCCGCAAGCAGACCTGCAGAACCGCTTGCACATCATTCCCTTTCCTTATTTTCCTGTAACACTTCATAAACTGATTCATCAAATCTTCTACTTTAACCACTTTCTTAATCATGAGCCATGCATACCTGCTTTCATTTTCATTACCTTTTCCCTGCTTTGTTCTTCCATTCCATATCTTGCTTCTTCATAACAATTGGTTATTTCATCTATCTTATCCTTCGTCTGACTTTCCACCATTTGTTTTAGTTCCTCAGGAGTCAGATAATCTTTCAAAACAATTACTTGTTTTTTCTCATAAAGTTTCATCTTTTTAAAATACAATTTCCTTATTTTTTCTGAATTACTTAAGTTAAATCTTGAAAATAAAGATTTTTTTTCTCTTTCCTTTTTCATAATTTTAACCTTTTTTTCTTTTTTTATTTCCACAACCTCATCCGAATCCATTAAATTTTTATTCATATATTTTTTTAAAAATTCAAATATTCCATAAATCACCAACAATATAAAGGCAACAATGGCCACCACACAAAGAAAATTAAACACAGTTTCTAGTATTTTTAATAAGTTTTCATTTTTTGGCATTTGATCTTCAAATCCGTCGCCAAAAAAATTTTGCTGTTGCTCCTGTTTTGAAGTACTTACTTCTGCTTCCTCTTTCACAGGAACCTCTGCCAAACCAGAAAACAACTTTTGCAACACTCCAAACAAAAAGGCACCAATTACACCCGTTATATTTTCGGGCTTTACTAAAACTACAACAACGATAAGCAAAATCAATACGCCTGCTAATATAGATAAATACATATTATGAATCAGGTTGATTTTCTTATATGGAAAATGTTTTATTTCATTTTGATTTTTTAAGAATTGGCTATAATTATGAAAATATTGCGTCGCAAGATGAAGAAGATAATAGATAATCCCCATCCCGCATACCAGATAATAATATTCCATTGCCACCTTCTGTCCATATATTCCCATAACAAAAAAAATCGCCATAAATCCTAACGGCATTTCCTTATATGGAGTCGCATCTTCTTTTTTCCAAAAATGCAAAGACTGCAACAACTGAACCGTCCAGAAAACCACATATAAAACTTTACAAAAGGAATCTAAATCCATCAAAACAAAAAGTGCCAGTACAACGATATGAAGTCCCAAAAAAACAAAGATGTTTTTTATATATTTACGAATCAAATAAACAAAAATCACCATAGGAAGTAGTTTTATTCCTTCCAGATACGGCACCATATGGTCGGAGTAATATATATTCTGAAAGGTTAAAAACAACAAATAATAGAATAATAATTCCATAATTACATAAGATATTTCCTGCAGATAGTCCAACTTCTTAGTCATTCATTGTCACCTCCCACGGATAAACATCTTTTTGATTGATGTCAATGGCAAAATCCTTAAATTCCGGCACAATCCATACCATTGGTACCTTTTCTTCCTTTTTTCTCTGATACCAGCAAATCGCATCTTCATTTCTTTCATTGGAAATCAAAATATAAAAGGTATGTTGTTCCTTCTTCATTTCTTCCTCGCACAACTTTATAAAGTCCCTTGGTTTATTTTTGTTGTCAATTCTCGCAAGTTTCTTCAAAATCATATTCATATGAGCAGCAGAGGATCCTGTTTCCACCATAACCGGTTCTTTGGTTATTAAATCAAAGGCATTGGTTATAATTCCTAAGGGCACAAAATCCCGTATAAACCGATTCGCCAGAGTTGCAGCTATCTTTATGGAAATTTCCTGTATCATATCCTGATGAAACATGGTATGAGTATTCATATTCACTATTATTTTTACTTCATAATTTGAAGTTGGATTATAAGTATTCACCTGTAACACATTATTTTTGGCTGTACTCTTCCAATTAATGTTTCGATAATTATCATAAGGCTGGTACTCACGAATTCCCTTAAATTCAAAAGGATCTTCCACCAATGATTTCCTTGCTATATATTCTCCTAATATAGTCTGATAACTCACTTCAAACTGTGTCATATTTAAAAAAGACGGATATACATACAAATAACATTGATTCTTACTGTTTTTCGCATAACTATGCTTCATAAACAAGTCTTTTGTAATCAAATCAACATTAGAAATCCCATAATATCCTCGTTTTCCTGGTGTAAAAGGAAGTTTTCTTGTTACGATCTGATTTCCCATTATAGAAAACACATCATTTCGATAGAACTGGTCTGTGACACAGACATTATCTAAATCTTCAAACAAAAAAGAACGGTCTGTCACAAATTTTACACTCAGCATTGGCATAGGCAGGATTTTCCGATTGGTAATTTCCTGAATTAAAGTTACTGTTTCATCTTCATAAGCCTCTTCCCGATCAAAGGACAACTGCACTTCTACCCCTTTGTCCCAATATCCGGAATATATATTTTTTTGAGTATGGTACAGCAGCAAAATAATAATAACTGTAATAATCAGTAACATACGACACCAACCTTTCCGGTTTATTCACTCCAATTTTCTGTTGGCACTGCAGTACCGGACAAAATACCATCCAAGATGCTCTCCTCTGTCTTATTGGATGCTACAGAAGAATATGTAATCATTCTATGAGCCATAACCGGTCTCGCCAATTTCTTTATATCTTCCGGTATCACATAATTTCTATCATTCATGGCTGCATAAACTTTTAATACTTTTACAAATGCCAAAGTTCCTCTTGGACTTACCCCAAGTGCAACACTAGGATGACTCCTGGTGGCCTGTACCAGATTAACAATATATTCTTTTAACTCAGGATGTATAAATACCTCCTGACATTCCTTTCTCATTTCCATCAAATCTTCCTTCGTACAAACCGGTTTAAGGCTATCCATAGGATTCTCAGACATAAAGCGGGAAATCATATGAATTTCTTCTTCCTTACTCGGAAATCCTACAGACAATTTCATCATAAAACGATCAAGTTGTGCTTCCGGCAACGGGAAAGTACCAGCTGTTTCTATTGGATTTTGGGTAGCAATTACCAAAAAAGGTTCTTCTAATGAATAAGTAACACCATCCACCGTTACCTGTTTTTCCTCCATACACTCCAAAAGGCTGGATTGAGTTCTAGGAGTTGCACGATTGATTTCATCCGCCAAAATAATATTTGCAAAAACAGGTCCTTTTATGAACTGAAATTCCCCTTCTTTCTGCTTGAAAATATTCATACCGGTAATATCTGAAGGTAATAAATCAGGTGTAAACTGAATACGGTTAAAATCAGCACTAAGAGATTTTGCAATGGCCTTTGTCATCACCGTTTTTCCGGTTCCGGGTGCATCCTCCAATAATACATGTCCACCTGCAACCAAAGCTGCTAACAACATCTGTATGATTTCATCTTTTCCTACTATTACCTTTCCCACATTATCTTTAAGAGCCCTTGTTACTTCATATGTTTTTCCCATAAGTTTAACCTCTTTTCCGCTTCCATAACAGCTTTCCTAACCTCATTGATTCCCGACAAACTCTCAGTTTTTTCACACATTTTGTCTAAACCTCATTATGTCTGCATATTACAAACTCTTCATCAGATTTGCCATTTCAATTGCTGTGCAGGCCGCATCATATCCTTTATTTCCAGCTTTCGTTCCGGCACGTTCGATAGCCTGTTCAATATTATCTGTTGTAACAACTCCAAAAGCTACTGGTACATTTGTTTCCAGACTAACGCTGGCAATTCCCTTTGAAACTTCAGCACAAACATAATCATAATGACTGGTTGCTCCTTTAATGACTGCACCAACACATACAATAGCATCATACTTTCCCGATTTTGCCAATTGTTTTGCAATTAAAGGAATTTCAAAAGCCCCCGGCACCCATGCTAACGTAATATCATCTTCTTTCATACCATGACGAACCAGTGCATCCTTTGCCCCACCAATCAGTTTCGATACAATAAACTCATTAAATCTGGCTGCTACAATCGCTACCTTCAAGCCACTTGCTACTACATTTCCTTCTAATGTTCTCATTTCTTTTCCCTGCAGAACTCTTAATCGTAACTTCTAATTTACAACATATCTTGTAAATCATTGCTAACATATCCAATGCCGCATTTACGTATCACCTGTTTACAGGCATTTTTCTGCTTATCCTTTCTTTTATTTATAATCTGTCATATGATTCATTTTTTGTTGTTTTGTCTTTAAATAAAATGCATCTATAGGGTTTGCCTTAATCTGAATCGGAACTCTCTCTTTTATGGTAATCCCGTATCCACTTAGTCCACTAATTTTACTTGGATTATTGGTCATTAACAACAATTCTCTGACGCCAAGATCATGTAAAATCTGCGCCCCAATTCCATAATCCCGCATATCTGCCGGAAAACCGAGTTTAATGTTCGCCTCCACGGTATCAAGTCCCTGCTCCTGTAATTCGTACGCTCTCAATTTATTAATCAGACCAATTCCTCGACCTTCCTGGCGCATATAGACCAAAACTCCGCGGCCTTCCCTGGCTATCATTCTTAAAGCTTCCTCCAGCTGTTCTCCACAATCACAACGCATGGAACCAAGAATATCACCGGTTAAACATTCCGAATGTACACGACACAGAACCGGTTTTCCATCCTTTATATCCCCCATTACAAGCGCAATATGGTGTTCCCCATTTAAATGATTTTCATAACCATAAATATCAAACTCACCATACTTCGTTGGCATTTTTGCCTTCGCTTTACATTCTACCAAACTCTCCATTTTTAAACGATACGCAATGATATCCGCTATCGAAATGAGTTTTAGTTTATGTTCTTTGGCAAATGTAATGAGCTCCGAAGTTCTCATCATAGTGCCATCTTCCCGCATAATTTCGCAACAAAGACCACAAGGCTTTAATCCTGCCAACTTCATTAAATCTACCGTTGCCTCTGTATGTCCCGCACGTTTTAAAACACCACCCTCTCTTGCTTCTAAAGGAAACATATGCCCCGGTCTTCTAAAATCTTCCGGCTTCGCATCTTCCTTTACACACTGAATGGCTGTAAGAGAACGTTCCACTGCTGAAATTCCTGTTGAAGTATCCACATGATCAATGGATACGGTAAATGCAGTCTGATGGTTATCTGTATTGGTGGATACCATTTGAGAAAGTCCCAATTTATTGGTCAGTTCTTTATCCATCGGCATACAAATCAATCCTTTGGCATAAGTTGCCATAAAATTAACATTTTCTGTGGTAGCAAACTCAGCAGCGCAGATACAATCTCCTTCGTTTTCTCTGTCCGGATCATCCACTACCAGTATAATTTTGCCTTGTCTTAAATCTTCTAAGGCTTCTTCCACTGTACTAAAATCTGACATTCCTCTATTCTCCTATTCTAAGATATTAGACACAAAAGGTATTTTTCATGATACTTAAAAGATACGATTCATTTCCCTCATTCAGCTTAATTTACATATCCAAACTTTCTTAAAAATTCCTCATTTAACGAGGATTCTTTTTTTCTATCCCGAAAAGAAATAAAATGTTCAATATATTTTCCTACCATATCACATTCAATATTTACCCTGTCCCCTATTTTCTTACAACTCAGACTGGTTTCTTTTCTTGTATGTGGAATAATCGACACATAAAAGCTGTCATCTTCCACTTTGGCAACTGTCAGGCTGATTCCGTCAATGGTAACAGAACCTTTCCTTACCACATATTTTAAAATTTCTTCCTTAGCACTGACAGCATACCAGAATGCATTTCCTTCCTCTTTTATCTCCAATATACTGCCCTCTCCGTCAATATGTCCGGAAACAATATGTCCGCCAAATCTTCCGTTTGCCGCCATTGCCCTCTCTAAGTTTACTTTATCTCCAGGTTTCACATCACTTAAATTTGAGCATCTTTTTGTTTCCGGCATCACATCTGCTTCAAACTCATTATTTCCGATATTAACCACCGTAAGGCACACTCCATTTACAGCAATACTATCCCCTAGTCTGGTTCCTTCTAGTACTTTATCTGCCTTAATTACCAGGCTGGCAGACTTAATTTTTGATATTGTACCAACTTCCTCTACGATTCCTGTAAACATGTTTCCACCCTTCCTGTGATTAATATATCATTTTCAATCATCCTGCACTCTGTATCCTTAAGCCTTATGGCATCCGCCATTTTTTGAATCCCTTCTCCTTCCACCGGAGATAATGCCCCTGCCCCTCCAATCAATTTAGGTGCAATAAAGGCATATACCCTGTCTACCAGATTTTCCTGCAGAAAAGAGCCATGAACTTTGCCTCCACCTTCTACTAAAATACTATCAATGTTTTTTTCTCTTAATCTTGTGAGCAATTCAGGTAAACAAATTTCATTCTTCATTTCCAGAATTTCCACGTTTAATGACTTAAGTTTTTCCTTCTTTCGTTCATCCGCTTTTGTAGTAACCACTATAGTTTCTATTTCTTTTGCACTCTTTACAATATTACTTTCTAAAGGTATCCTTAATTTAGAATCCAAAACAATCCTAATAGGATGTATTCCACCTTCCATTCTACAGTTCAGCATAGGGTTATCCTCCAGAACAGTATGAATCCCTACCAGTATGGCTTTGTACCGGTTTCTAAGTACCTGCACAAACTTCCTGCTTTCCTCCGAAGTAACCCACTTTGAATCCTTTGTAACTGTAGCAATTTTCCCATCCAGAGTCATGGCATATTTCATGGCAATAAAAGGTCTTTTCTCGCTGATATAATGAAAAAAAACTTCATTTAACTTCATGGCTTCTTCTTTTAACACGCCAACCGTCACAAAAATCCCATGCTCTTTTAAAATCTCAATCCCATGACCACCTACCAAAGGATTTTCGTCAACACAGGCAATAATTACCCGTTTAATTTTATGTTCAATGATAGCATCCGTACATGGAGGAGTTTTCCCATAATGACAACAAGGTTCCAATGTTACATAGAGTTCTGCCCCTTCAGCACTTTTTGTTAAGGAATTCAATGCATTTCTTTCGGCATGAAATTTACCATATTCTTCATGAAAACCTTCCCCTATGATTTCCCCATCTTTCACCACTACGCATCCTACCATGGGATTTGGTGCGGTTCTTCCCTCGCCTTTTTTTGCCAGTTCCAATGCCCGTCTCATATATTTTATATCTATTTCTTCTTGTGTCATCCTGTCATTATCCCTCCTATCCCAATAAATGAAAAAATCCCTGAAAACTTCAAGGGTTTAAATCAAGGACTCAAAAAAAAGAAATACAAACAATATTAAACCAAAGTTAACACTGCCTCATCATTTAATACATTTATTTCCATTCTTTTTAATTTTATCATTTTAATCCTGACACTTCTCTCATCCAGACTTTACTGTCGGCTTTGGAATTTCACCAAATCTGCTCAATGGCTCGCGGGCTTTACCGCCGGTTAGGAATCTCACCTTACCCCGAAGTTTATCTCATTATACCTCTAATATACTTCAATTTCAAGATGTTTTCGCTTCCTGTTTCTTATAATACCTCTTATCAATAATATTCCCTTTATTCTCGTCACCAATCGCATATGTTTCCCGATACACCATCTTACAGTCACTGACACGTTCCATAGCCTCTTTGTTACTAATCTTTTCCACTACAGGTCTCTTCATACCCCTACTTGCTGAAAACAGTGGCATACCAGTTGGATAATATTTCAAACGCTCACCCTTGATAAATTTCTTATCCTTACCATCCACTTTCTTTACTACAATTCCAGCTTTAGAAGTATCTTCGTCATTATCCTCTTCTTCATATTCCACGTCACTTAAATAAGCTTTAAAATATAAAGCAAGCCCATCCGCATCATAAACTTTATGCGTGTCTGTAATACCATGCCCCCATAATTTAGCAATTACCTCATTCTCAATAAATGGTGCTGGTTCATCAAAAATAAGTAAAATATGCAAGTGCCAAGAATTACCATGAATTTCGCCCTGTGGCTCGGCAACAGTAATACGTTTGATGGTTTTCTGACTGTCAAAAATTCTTCACTCTTATTCAAATATCTCTGAAATCTTCTAAGAAACATCTTTCCATCTTCATATACTTTTGTATGGTCTGTCATAGCATCGGCATAAGTCAGTGTAAGCCACTTGCAATGAGTTGGCTCTGTAGCATTGCACCGAATTAAATCCATTAATCTATTGATACTCTTTCTGACACTTTTGGGTGTCTGATATCGACTGACGGATTTCTTTCGCTCTTTAATTTCACCTGTAGCCTTATCAATATACTTATCTCTGGAAATATTTTGTATCGGACAAAAATTATTGTTTCCAGCCACTTTGAATTTTACTTGGCTGGTCTCATATAGTTTAATTGTATCTGATTTCACTTTTTTAATTCGCAGAAAGCACCACCGCACCTTTCGTACCAAATTTGTTTGATACAATAAGTACGTTTATGTCAGCTTTTTGGAACTAAACATGAGGTTTGGTTCTTTCGTATACCTGTGGGCAAATTTCGCCCTCAACAGTCCATTCCCTCTGGTAATGGACTAAAAAAATCTATCCCTTGCATTTTCTCCACATTCG
>JAFPAZ010000195.1 GCA_017390645.1 Lachnospiraceae bacterium | reverse complement strand
CATTCTTTCTACTGATAAGTAGACACCTCAAAATGAAATTTTAATGCTGTCACATAATTTCCTATCTTGGTATCATCCCAGTCGTAGGCTTCGATTCTATCTTCTAAAGATAATTCACTACTATATTTTCCCTCATACAGAGAATACTCGATATCATTTTCAACCCCATCAGTATTTTGCTTTTCCACTACATCCCATGGATTATAAATCGTACTTTCATAATTCTTAACGTCATATCCTGGGATATCTGTGTATTCATATGGCCAATACCAATAAATTGTTACATATTCAGTGCCTTCACCATTTTCACTATCTGCAGACACCGTTCCTGTAAGCCCTGTTTTTTCTATGGTGTCTGTCTCAGAAGTATCATTTGTTTCGGAAGTATCGCCAGATGATTCATTTGAAGTATTATTTGATGTATCATTTGATGCAACACCAGAACTATCCTCTAAGCTAGTTTCAAAGTAATATGGGATTACTTGACGATAAACATTGGTTGAATCAACTTTTGTTCCATCTGTGTTAGTATCATTCTTTACCGCATAAAACTTAATATGATTTTGTACCAAACCTAACAACTCTTCTTCGCTAACACTGTTTGTTTCAGCCACTTTCTCCACAACCTTAATACGCGGTGTGATTCGTATAATATACTTCATCTCTTCCGCAGAAGTAGTACTTATCTTAAACTTAATCGTCCCGTAGGAACCTGGTCCTAACTTTCCTACTTCAATATTTGTTAAGTCTGCTAAATCAACATCTATTACTTTACTATTATCATTAATGGCGTTCATAGTGTAATATGTAATACCATCTACTTTTTCCAAGTTAGGATCTTGGCTACCATTTTCCTCTGAATCCCCACTTCCTGAAGAACCTTCCGCTCCAGTAGCCCCCGGCACAATCGCCATCTTCACATCAATCCCATCGATACCACCTGCCTGTTGGAAATAATTCTGGATGGTGACGGGTCTGTTTCCTAAGAACCATGCGACCGTTGCCCCGATGATAAGAATCGTTGTTACAGTAATCATTATTATGGTTAATATCGTTTCCTGTTTTAACAACTGTCTCACCGCCACTCACATCCTTTCCTTATAAATTCCTACTAAAATTATATCTTATGATTGTGTCTATTTTAAGTTTTACCTATTGTATTTTCTCTTTCTATTGCTTCTTTCACACTATTATCTTCTACTCCAGAGACCATTTTTCCCGTTTCGTTTTCCTCAGCGGCATCTCCTTGTTCTTCATCCCTTGTCTTTCTCCTCTTCGACGTCTCCTTCTTCTTCATCCTTCGTCTTTTTCCCCTTCGACTTATCCTTCTTCTTCATCCTTTGTCTTTTTCCTCATCGGCGTCTCCTTGTTCTCCATCCATGTATTCTTCCTCATCGCCGCCTCTTCCTTCTCCATCCTTGTCTTCTTCCTCATCGCCGTCATCTTCGTCTTCTTCCTCGTATTCTTCCTCATCTTCTTCATCCTCATCTGCTCCGAAAATCAGAATCCGGATCAATTGATACAGATAAGAAAGGAGGCAAAACAACAATGGTAGAATAATTACAATAAAATAAATCTTACTGTCGGACAACTTATGTATGATATTACCAAGTGCCAATCCACCAGGTAGTTTATCGGTGTACTTTCCCAGCACGTTTTCGTATGGTACCGGTAAATTATCCGGAGTGGAGTAGGCATCACCCTTGGTAATGAACATCTTTTCTCCGGTATCCGGGTCTACGTACATGTCGTATACCCTATGGGTATTAAAATAACCGAAAATTTCCGGTTCTTCGGAAACAAAAGTAATGATGTCTCCTACCTGTATTTGTTCTGCCGGAACGTTTTCTACTATGATACATTCGTTATGAACAATTTCCGGCTCCATACTGGTACTTAGTACCCGTAGTAAATGATGTCCGAAAATTGAAACTGTCTGGTATTTATTTACTGAATATATAATGTAGCACAAGGCAACCAACAGTAAAACAAATACTCCATTTCCTATCCATTTCAGTGCTTTTCTCAATCACTTCACCTAATTCTTTCTAAATCTTTTACACTTTTAAACTTTTTACTTCCTTTGTTTCTTCTTTCGATTCGCCCTTTCTATTTCGTTTTTCTCACTCTTTCGTTTGTTCTGAATGTCAATTAATTCATTCATAACAATCTTTCTAAGATTATCATCCGGAATGCCACTTTCCCGGACAATCAAGTCTAGAAACTGGCGGATATATTTAATATTAATTTCTTTTTTTCGTTCTTCGTGGTTAATATCTATCTTATTTGCATCCTCTACCTGATTATGTATCATGGCATAATTCCAGATAAAGGAATCATAGATGTCCTTTTCAAACTCTTTGGAAATGATAGGCTCATGCTTTACCAGATTTACGGTATAGCCTACTTTATCGTATGCGTAGATAAAATTCCAAAGATTTAAGCATTTTTTATAATGAGTATTCTTTTTAATCGCATTTGTTTTTACGATAGGGTGTCTTACACTGGCAAAACCTCTCATCTGCATGATAAATTCTGTAGAT
>JAFPAZ010000194.1 GCA_017390645.1 Lachnospiraceae bacterium | reverse complement strand
TTTTCACGAAGAAAGAAATTGACCGATATATTATTGAATGGTAAAATTATAAGTAATGGAATAGTGTCAGGAAAATGTGGTAAAATGATATGATATGAGAGACTGCGATATATTCAAAAGGCAGCAAGTCTCAATGGAGGTTTATGATGAGTTTGTCTCAGGATAACATGGATTTAGAAGAAAGTAAAAAGGATAAAATGTACGAAAATAAAGAGGAAGCGGAGAAGTTAATTTTAGTTTCCGTAAGCACCAGTGACTATGACGATTCCTTAGAATCTTTGGAAGAGTTGGAGGAATTGGTGAAGACCGCAGGAGGAATTTGTGTAGGAGAAGTCATTCAGAAGCGGGAAAATGTTTCCCAGGCTACTTACGTAGGAAAGGGAAAAATAGAGGAAATCAGGGAACTTGCCTTAGCAACCGGAGCAGACGGAATTGTTTGTGATGATGAACTTTCTCCGGCACAGATTCGTAATCTGGAAGATGCTTTGGAATTAAAGATTATGGACCGTACTCTGGTGATTCTGGATATTTTTGCTAAGAGGGCGTTGACCAGAGAAGGTATTATACAGGTAGAGTTGGCGCAGTTAAAGTACCGTGCCAGCCGTCTGGTAGGTTTAAGACGTTCCTTATCAAGGCTTGGAGGCGGTATTGGAAGCAAGGGTCCCGGTGAAAAGAAATTGGAAATGGACCGTCGTTTGATTAAGGACAGAGTGGCACAGTTAAGCAAGGAGCTAGAAGAAGTAAAACGTCACAGGGCAGTACAAAGACAGCAAAGAAGTAAGAATCAGACGCCATTGGTTTGTATTGTGGGGTATACCAATGCCGGAAAGTCTACGTTGTTAAATCGTCTGACGGATGCAGGGGTATTAGAGGAAGATCAGTTGTTTGCTACCTTGGACCCTACCACCAGAAATTTTACCTTGCCTAGCGGGCAGCAGATTATGCTGACGGATACCGTAGGATTCATTCGTAAATTACCACATCACCTGGTAGATGCCTTTCGCTCCACTTTGGAAGAAGCCAAGTATAGCGATTTGATTTTACATGTAGTAGATGCCTCAAATCCAAGAGTGGAAAAGCAGATGCATGCAGTATATGAAACCTTGGAAATGCTTGGAGTCATGGATAAAACCATTATTACCCTGTTTAACAAACAGGATAAGATTGACAAAGCAGAAATTCTTAAGGACTTTAAGGCAAAAACTACAGTTCCGATTTCTGCCAAGAACAGGGATGGATTAGACCAGGTGTTAGAAACCATTGAAGAGGTATTACGGGAACAGAAAATCTTGTTGGAAAAAGTTTACGATTACAAGGATGCAGGGGTGATTTCTTTGATTCGTAAATATGGACAACTATTAGAAGAAGAATACAGGGATGACGGAATCTATGTAAAGGCATATATACCGAAAGAAATCTCAGATAAGTGTTAAAAGAAAATGAAAAATAAGGGATAATATGTAGTTTTACGGAAAGCGAAAAGAAGTCTAGGAGGGTATTATGGGAGAAGTTATATTAAAAGGAATCGGGGTATCAAGGGGAATCGGGATTGGAACGGCAGTGGTATTAAAGAAAGAAGAACTTAAAATCGAGCATATTCTGGTGGAAGAGGAAGAAACAGAAAGAAAACGGTTTGAAGAGGCAGTCTCCAGCCTGAAACAGAAGAATCTGGAGCTTTCAAAGCAGTTATCTGCCAGTGTGGGGGAAAAAGATGGACAGATCATTTTAGCTCATAATGCTGTGTTAGATGATCCGGAGTTAACGGAACCCATTCAAAAGATGATAACAGAGTTTCGGATAAATGCTGAGGCAGCAGTAGAAGAGGTATTTAACCGGGCAATTCAGACTTTGGACAGTCTTGAGGATGACAGGATGAAAGAACGGATATCTGACCTGGAAGATGTAAAACAAGGGTTGTTAAGGGGATTATTAAACGTGGGAGAAGTGGATTTTAGCAAGATGCCTGAAAATACCATTCTGGTAATGGAGGAATTGTCTCCCTATATTTCTGCTATGCTGGATGCGGATAAAATTGCGGGGATTATTACCCAAAGAGGGGGTCCTACTTCCCATGCTGCCATTATATCAAAGGCCATGGAAATACCGGCAGTTGTAGGTGTAGAGGATGTGATAAGCCGGATTCCGGAAGGAAAGCCTTTGGTTATGGATGGGGAAGATGGCATTTTAATTCTAAAACCGGAAGAAAGTACCATAAAATTTTATGAACGAAGAAAAAAGAATGTTCAAGAGGAGAAAGAGAGTCTGAAGGAGTACATTGGTTTAAAGACGATTTCAAAGGATGGTGTATTATTTGAAGTACATGCCAATGCAGGCTCCATACAGGATACGAAAAAAGCCTTAGAACAGGATGCCCAGGGAATTGGTCTTTATCGTACTGAGTTTTTATTTATGAACCGGGATACCATACCGGATGAAGAGGAACAGTTTTTGGCTTATAAAGAGGCTGTGGAATGTATGCAAGGAAGGCCCTTGGTCATTCGTACTTTGGATGCAGGTGGAGATAAGCCGGTGGAAGCGTTAGGGTTAAAGGAAGAGTCGAATCCATTCCTTGGTTTTCGTGCCATACGGTATTGTATCCAGAATTCAAAAGTGTTTGCAGTACAGATTCGTGCTATATTACGTGCCAGCGCATTTGGACCGGTTCGGATTCTGATTCCATTTATTACCTGTCCGGAGGAATTTGAAAAAGCAAAAGAACTCATAAATGAGGAAATGATACGCCTTATTATGCAGGACATTCCCTTTGATGCAAAAATTCCGGTAGGGATTATGATGGAGACTCCGTCAGCAGTTATGGTGGCGGATATATTAGCCCAATATGCAGACTTTTTCAGCATTGGAACCAATGACCTGACCCAGTATGTTATGGCGGTGGATCGGGGAAATTCTAAGGTTTCCGATTTATATAGTGTTTCTTATCCTTCCGTGATGCGTGCCATGAAACGGATTATTGAGGAAGGAAATAAACATGGGATTCCGGTAGCTATGTGTGGAGAAGCGGCCAGTGATTCTTATTTTATCCCGGTTCTTATGGGAATGGGGTTAAAGGAATTTTCTGTGATTCCTTCTGAAGTATTGAAGGTACGTCAATTGATTCGGAATTGGACGATGCCTGAGGCACAAGCGTTGTGTCAGGAAGTAATGAAACAAACAAAGGTTGAAAAGGTAAAAGAACTGTTAGAAAAGGCTAAGAAGGTCTAACGATTCGGATATGAGTGGAAAAGCATTGCTTTTATTAGTGGTTCACAAGAGACGGATTTTGTGGTAAAATCACAAGAAAAAACAAAGTGCAGGAGGAAAAAATCTTGGGACAGTATCATACGCAGATTTTTGAAGATACATTTATACAGCTGTTAATAGACAGACCGGAGA
>JAFPAZ010000193.1 GCA_017390645.1 Lachnospiraceae bacterium | reverse complement strand
GGAACGGATATTATGTCTGTGGTAAAAGCCTTTGATTTGCCGGTGGAATTTCCAAAAACAGTAATGAAACAGTTACATTCCGTTCCGGATGAAGTAGATTCTAAGGATATGGCGGGAAGAATGGACATCCGTGATTGGATGATGGTAACCATTGATGGAGAAGATGCAAAGGATTTAGATGATGCCATTACCATTCAGAAAACGGAACAAGGATATCAGCTGGGTGTCCATATTGCAGATGTATCCCATTATGTAACAGAAAAATCTCCTTTGGATGAGGAAGCGTTAAAAAGAGGTACTAGTGTTTATTTGGTGGATAGGGTTATACCTATGTTGCCACATAAATTGTCTAATGGAATTTGTTCTTTGAATCAGGGAGTAGACCGTTTAGCACTAAGCTGTATTATGGACATTGATGCGACAGGAAAAGTGGTGGGACATAAAATAGCAGAGACAGTGGTAAACGTCGACCGCAGAATGACATATACTGCTGTGAAGAAAATCATAGAAGATCAAGATAAAGAAACCATGGAAGAATATAAAGAATTTGTTCCAATGTTTCTCTTAATGAAAGAACTAGCAGATATTTTAAGGGAAAAAAGAAGACAAAGAGGTTCTATCGATTTTGACTTTCCGGAATCTAAAATTATTCTGGATGAAAAAGGGACTCCGATTGATATTTTCCCATATGAAAGAAATAGTGCTACCAAGATCATTGAGGACTTTATGTTAATTGCAAATGAAACCATTGCACAGGATTATTTCTGGCAGGAAGTACCTTTTGAATATCGTACCCATGAAGCTCCGGATCCGGAAAAACTGGATAAGTTAAGTGTTTTAATCAATAATTTTGGTTATTATTTAAAGTCTGCGGGCGAAGATATTCATCCGAAGGAATTCCAAAAGCTTCTGGCAAAGATTGAAGGAACCAATGAAGAAGCGTTAATTAGCAGATTAACGTTACGTTCCATGAAGCAGGCGAGATATACCACATCTTGTAACGGACATTTTGGACTGGCAACAAAATATTACTGTCATTTTACTTCTCCGATTCGAAGATATCCGGATTTACAGATTCATCGTATTATTAAGGAAAATCTTCATGGAAATCTTACTCCAAAGAGAATTGCACATTATACTAAAATTTTAGATGGGGTGGCAGATGCCAACAGTAAATGTGAAAGAAGAGCCGATGAAGCGGAAAGAGATGTGGAAAAATTAAAAAAATGTGATTATATGTCGCGAAGAATCGGTCAGGTTTATGAAGGGGTTATTTCTTCTATTACGAGCTGGGGAATGTATGTGGAACTTCCGAATACGGTAGAAGGCATGGTACATGTTACCAGTATGATAGATGATTATTACTACTATGATGAAGAAAAGTATGCCATGATAGGCCAGGAAACACATAAGGAGTATCATTTGGGTGAGAAGGTAAAAGTCAGAGTTGTGGATACGGATAAAATTGCAAAGACCATCGATTTTGAGCTTTTTGAAGAAGGTGAAGATGAGGCATTTTTAGAATATATGAGACAATTAAACAGGCATAGAGATTAAACTATATCGTAGTATGTGGAAGAAGTCTGTATAAAAATAAGAGTGAAAGAAAACAAAAGAAAGGATAATATGCAAACACATGTCTTTCACTCTTTGTGTTTGCGCCTCAAATAAAAATGGATATTTTTCTTGAGGCTTGGTACAAAATATGGCAAAAGAAACATCAGGAAATAAATTAATTGCCAATAATAAAAAAGCGTATTTTGATTATTTTATTGAAGAAACTTTTGAGGCTGGAATTGAATTGCATGGAACAGAAGTGAAGTCGTTGCGTATGGGACATTGTAGTATCAAAGAATCTTTTATTGAGGTAGACAATGGAGAAGTATTTATCCATCAAATGCATATTAGTCCCTATGAAAAAGGCAATATTTTTAACAAAGATCCTTTAAGGGTGAAAAAACTTCTGCTTCATAAAAGTGAAATTAATAAAATCTTAGGACAGTCAAAGATGAAAGGTTATACTGTAGTTCCTTTGAAAGTATATTTTAAAGGAAGTTTGGTTAAGGTTGAAATAGCTTTGGCGAGGGGTAAGAAATTATACGATAAGAGAGAATCGATTGCAAAGAAAGATCAGCAAAGAGAAGCGATGAAGGAATTTAAGGTTCGTAATTTACAATAAAATTAAAACTAAATACTTATCATTGATACGGAGGATGCTATGAGTCAGGAAAAGTCGATAAGAAAAAATATGAAAAGACACACAGAAAAGAAATAATGAAAAAAGAGAAAAGAAAGAAAATAATTTCTACTTCTATTGTAATCATTATTCTTGTAGCGATTGTAGTGTCTTTAGGGTATAGTGCACATAAGAAGAAATCAGAAGAAGATTCAAAAGCTGTTCAATTAACGGATGAGGAACTTGAGGCGTTGATGGAACAATTAAATGCAAGTACTATAGATGGGGAAAATATGGAAGAAACAACAGGGAGTACAGAAGAAGTCGTAAGCACAGAAGCAAATAGTGGAGATATTCAGGAAGGTACAGCGGATACTCAGGAAACATCAGAAACAACCACAGAACAGGTATCGACTCAGGATGTAACAGAAGATACGATAGAACAAGTAACCTCGCAGACGACAAATAGAAAGCATAAATTATGGATTATTACTTGCAACGGTTAAAAAAAGGCTTAGAGATACCGAATAGTTACGATGAATGGAGAGAATATCGTAATCAAGTTACAGAATTTATATTGGCACATCGAAATAAGGATACTATCGTTATTTTGGGTGCCGGTCCTTCTAATGATATTGATTT
>JAFPAZ010000025.1 GCA_017390645.1 Lachnospiraceae bacterium | reverse complement strand
TGTTGCCACTGCTCTAAGCTGGATTTTTCTTAGTTTGTTCGGCTGTCTGCCATTTATGCTTACCAGGGAAATTCCTGCCTTTCATGACGCATTATTTGAAACCATTTCTGGTTTCACTACCACTGGTGCCAGCATTTTAAGTGATGTAGAGGCTTTGTCTCATTGTACGATATTTTGGAGAAGT
Source organism: Lachnospiraceae bacterium (assembly GCA_017390645.1). The sequence goes on along the minus strand of JAFPAZ010000025.1, from coordinate 6,802 downwards.
TTTACCCACTGGATTGGTGGTATGGGAGTTTTGGTTTTCCTTTTAGCAATCATTCCTTTAAGTGGTGGCTCTAATATTAATCTTATGAGAGCGGAAAGTCCCGGTCCTTCCGTAGGCAAATTGGTTCCAAAGATTCGCTATACTGCACGGCTTTTATATATCATTTACATTATATTAACTTTAATTGAAATGGTGTTCCTTTTATTTGGCAAAATGCCACTATTTGATGCCATTACTACATCTTTTGGTACTGCCGGTACTGGTGGTTTTGGTATAAAAAACGATAGCATAATGGGATATTCCCCATACATTCAATGGGTAGTCACCATCTTTATGATTTTGTTCGGTGTCAATTTTAATGCCTATTACTTTATCTTTTTAAAGGAATTTAAGAAAGCCTTTAGCATTGAAGAGGTACGGTGCTATTTTCTCATTATTTTTATTTCCACCGCCATAATCTTCCTTAACATCCTTCAGACCGGTATGAAAGTCGGTGACTGTTTCAGGCACGCAGCCTTTCAGGTTGGTTCCATTATTACTTCTACGGGATTTGCTACTGCAGATTTTAACCTTTGGCCGGAAACATCCAGAACCATTCTTGTACTTTTAATGTTTATTGGTGCCTGTGCCGGAAGTACCGGAGGTGGTATTAAGGTTTCCCGTATCGTAATTATGATAAAGACTGTATTTAAGGAATTGCATTCCTACATTCATCCAAAGAGTATTAAGAAAATTAAGATGGATGGAAAACCGGTGGAACACGAGGTGGTAAGAGCCATTAATGTATATTTTATTACTTTTATCATTTTGTTTACCTTATCTATTTTTGCACTTTCTTTTGAAGGGCATGATTTGATAACGAATTTTACAGCTGTCATTGCCACCCTGAATAATATCGGTCCGGGCTTGGAACTGGTAGGCCCTACAGGAAATTTCGGATTTTTCAGTCCATTTTCCAAGTATATTTTAATGTTTGATATGCTGGCAGGAAGATTGGAATTATTCCCGTTGTTAATTTTATTCCATCCAAATCTTTGGTCGGAAATGATTCATTCAAAGAGAAAAATGCATTAATGAACATGATACCTGGTTCCAAAAAAAATGCCTGGGCTGTTAGGCTCAGGCTTAACTTTTCTTTAAATGTTTACATTCATTTATTCACGAATTTTCAAAATGTTTATATTCATTATTTAACGAATTTTCAAAATGTTTATATTCACTTTTTCACGAATTTTCAATTTTCATCTTATCATTTGTAGCAGTCATGCTTGAAAATCCAGATTCTTTCACACTGTTATCCAATCTTCGAAAGAATCTTCTTATCATTTCGCTTTGCAAACTCACTTAACGAATACGAACGAATTCTTTGACTTACGATATTGGGAACCAAAAAGCCATTATTAGTCAGCTTTACGCATCGATTGATAATGGTTTTATTTGTCACACCAAGCATCTTACTTACATCAATCGGCGTAAACTCCAGCATTTTCTTTTTCAAAAGAAATACCAATAAGTCCTTCTCCTTTGCATTCAAGTAGGACAAACTGCCATCTAAATCATCTTCCTGAACACCCTTTGACAATTCATATACTCTTTGCGAATACAATTCCACCATACGCAGAAAATAATTTACCCAGATTTCAGGATGTGGCGGATTTTCTCTTCCTGAATAATATAATGCCGGAAGACCCATCTGAAGCGATTCGTAATACTCATCCGGGTCATAAGCAAAGTATTCTTCCAAGGAACCAATTCCATTAAATCCATAACCATAAAAATCTAAAATATATCCAGACATAAGTCTCGCAGTTCTTCCATTTCCATCTTCAAAAGGATGAATCGTAACCAATTGATAATGAACTACCGCTGCAATGATGAGCGGATGATCATCTGTTGTGTTTACATAATCGACCAATTCATCCAACAGTTCAGGAATATCCGAATATTCAGGAGGAATATAATCCGGCGTTCCTGTAGCTGCATCATATACCGCAAACAACACACCCGGAGGCATCGGTCCTCTTAGGCCTATCTTTTCTTTTGATGCACCTTTTTCGACTATCCCCTGTACTTCAAGAATCATTTCTTTTGAAAAAGCCTCTTTTCTTTTCAACTTTTCCTCAAGCAGATTTAATGCAAGAAAATAATTCCTAATCTCCTGCTCTGGTTTCAAAAAGTGCTTATGCTCGTCTCTTTCAATAGCATCATCCGCCTGTTTCTCCGTAAGCGGATTGCCCTCAATCTTATTTGATGCATAAGAACTCTTTTTCTTAGAATTCTTGCGCAATCTATTCTTTGTCATAGGTGGCAACTCTATTGTATTTAACGAAAAACGGTTTTCGTCAATGGATGATATTTTCTTTAATATGTCGTTAGTTAATGTAACTTTTATCATGGACATTACCTCTTCGAAACTATTCTTAAATAGTATATCCCATTCGCGTTAAAAATTCCATTAAATTTTCACTATTTTTACACTATTTTTCACAAGATAAGAAACATATTCTGCTACAATGTCAATATCCGTATTGGCATATAACATTCTTGCTCCTACCACATCTTCTATTTCATTAAAATATAACATTCCCTGATGAAATACAAAGTCGATTCCAGCCAGACCAATATTTAAGCCTCCTATTACCTTATTTACCAATGCTTCTTCTTCCGGGTTTAATTCATATTCTGCTACTTTTCCCCCTAGGCTATAATTACTTTTAAAGTCGTTTTCATTGGTTCGCAGCATAGCTTTTACAATTCGATTGCCTATCACATAAACTCTTACGTCTTTTCCCGGTTCCGAGGCAAATTCCTGACATAAGAAGTTATTTTTCCGAAAGAAATCCATTTGGTGGAAATCATTACTTTCCTGCCACTGAATTTTTTCCTCTTTACTCTCCTTATCCTTCGAAGATTCGATTTCCTGCTTTTCTTGTGAATATTCGATTTTCCTCTTTTCATCCGGAGTCTGAATCAGAAATACTTCTCCTCCTCCATGTCCATTTAAGGATTTTAAAACATAAGGATATTTTTCCGGTTCAACATTTCCATAATAACTATCTAGTACCGGAATTCCTTTTTGTACTGCATAACTATAAGCCAATGCCTTGTCGTTCCCAATCAAAGTCACAAAGGAATCATTCCAGACTTTGATTCCAGCCATTTCAAAATGTTTCGCTAAAACGTAATCTCTGCTTCGGTTAATCACCAGAGCAGGCTTCGTACACTTTTCTCCCTTTACATAAAACTCCGTTTCCGAATTTTTAATCACCAGGCCTAGTTCTTCTTTTAACACTAATGTTAGGGAAATGCCATATTTTTCGCATTCCTTAAAGTATAAATTTACATATTCTATGTTTTTTAAATAATCTTCTTTTTCGTATAAAATCCACCAGTTCATGTCTGACCTCACATCTTGTTTAATATTCCAACCGCTTTAAACTTCCCTCTTCTTCACACGTTTCCTGCTTTGGAGTTCCTACGTTATTTTGATTCCTTTGAGTCACTTTCAAATAAAAATTATAGTTCAGAATTACCTAATCAGTACTAATGCAATCATAGCGTCCTAGCACATTCATTATTGTTATGAGTCAAGTATATCATAACATATACATTTCATGTACTCCTTTTCGTATCTAAAAAAAGAAAAACCGAACAATCTCGGTTTTTCTACAAGTATCCTTACTTTCCTAATTTCCTGCACTTTCATACTTTTTCATTCCGAACTTCCATAACTTTAACGCAAGCACTACCAAAACAAACAATATCCCCAGCTCATACACTATGTATAAAAAGGATTCTTTTCCTAGCATACAGCTCACAGGATAATAACTTACAAATCCATAAGGAATCACTACGGTAAGTACAAACTTTATCCCTAAGCCAAATGCCTCTAAGGGATACTGGGCAAAATCAGCGAAAGAAAAAATCATCCAAATAATATTATTGGACCTTATGACCCAGAAAGAGGATACCGCAAAAATCAGATTTATGGATGCAATGATAAGAGTTCCCATCAAGATAATCAAAAGCCACAGGCAAGCATTGGAAATAGTTAATGTTAAATCAAGTCCATCTGCTGCAACCTTGGTAACAGCAATTCCTAAAACAAAGGTTCCTACCCCGTCTATCTGTATTTTTTGTCCCACAATCTGAAACAATTCATTGGCAGGCCGAACCAGTAAAATATCAAAAGTTCCCCTTCGGATAAATTCCTTTCCTATAATCCATAGATTATCAAAGAAAATATGATTCAGTCCACGACACAAAGTAAAGATTCCATAAACCAAAAGCACTTCACTATAAGTCCATCCTGCAAACACTTTTACATTGTCAAAAATGGTCCATAAAAAAATAATAGATGAAATCTGCATCAATAAAGTAGAAAGAGCCCCTACTATCATATCAAATTTATATTGTTTCATCACATTAAAATTCATTTTCGCCATACATAGATATAATTTCATATATTTCGCCATAATCAACCACCATTTATTTGAATTTTTTTCATGATTATTTTAAACAACACCTTCGTAAACAACATTAATACCATCACCCATAAAACCTGAATCAACACATTCCCAATGGCTTCATTGTCAACACCAAACAAATATATTTTAATCGGTACGTCAATTAAGGTTTCAAATGGAAGTACATCGCAGATTCTGTTAAACCATTCCGGCAAAAACGCCAGTGGAACCACTGCACCGGAAAACAATTTCACCAAAGCCTGACGAATTACCCTAAGTCCCCAGCCATTTTCCGTCCAAAAGGTCAAAAGACCAAAAATAATATCCACATAAATAGATATCAAAATTGCCAGAATCACACTTCCTATAAACATGAGATTTGCCAGCGGGTTCGTTTGTACGAAAATATCAAGAAAAATAATGCAAAAAATCAGGATCGGCAGAATCATAGTAAATATACTTGCCGTTAAAGAACCAATACTCTCAAAAAACAGACTTGGAATAAAGCCAATGGGTTTCGTCAGCTTTGTAGCGATTTCCCCGCTCTTTACCATATCAGCAATCCGCAGTGTAATTCCAAATTCCATCAATTTATAAATTGCATTGCTAAAAATGACGTATGTACTCATCTGGACAAGTGAAAACTGATTTAATGTGTCTGTGCCATCGTACACTCTGCACCAGATATAATAGAATATGTAAATTTGCAGAATCCCTACAATAATACTGGCAGCCGTACTCATTCGATAGGCGAAGTTATCTTTAAATTGTATTTTTATTAAAGCAAAATACTTTTTCATTCTTTTACACCTGCAACTTTCCTTTCTTTTATCATGTTCAATCTACTTTCCCTTGCCTTCGTATAGTTCCTTAATCAATTGCTCTAATCCATTATTCTCCATAGCAATATCCTTAACCTTAAAATTCTGGAAATAATAGTTTACAATCTCTGCAAGGCTTAACTTATTTTTATCAATGATTAATTCAAGAATTCCATCATTACTCTCTTTTTTCTGATACTCCTTATAAATATCCCTGCTTGCATCATAATCCTCAATATAAAATTTTACCTTGTGGTAATCTCCTACATTTTTCTTTATTTCTTCTATCTTACCATCAAATAGAATTTTCCCTTTATCCAATACAATAATCCGCTTACACAACTTCTCGATTTCTTCCATATCGTGTGAAGTAAGAAAAATAGTAGTGTTCAGCTCCTCATTGATTTGACGGATACAACGCAGGAAATTATCCTTTGCAAAAATATCAAGTCCTATGGTAGGCTCATCTAAAAACAAAATTTCTGGGTCATGTAACAAGGCTCCACCTAGTTCACACTTCATTTTTTGTCCCAAACTCAACTTTCTTACCGGAGTATTGAGCAGGTCCTCAATTTCCAATAATGTCGAAATCCTCTTTAAATTTTCTTCAAACCGCAGCTTAGGTACTTCATACAAAACTTCAAAATACTTATAACTGTCAATGACAGGCAGGTCATACCATAGATTGCTACGTTGTCCAAAAACTACACTGAACCTTTTATTCTTCTGGATTCGATTATGTCTGACAGAATCTCCAAACATAAAAACATTTCCCTTAGTAGGGGTCAATATCCCTGTCATCATCTTTATGGTAGTGGATTTTCCCGCCCCATTTAGTCCAATATAGCCAACTGTTTCTCCTTTCTCTATCTTCAAAGAAACATCATCCACCGCCGTAATATATTTATACTTGTTGGAAAACAAATCGGTGAAAAAATTTTTACCCTTACAAGGCACTTTATACTGTTTTGTTACATGTTCTAACTCAATTACCAATTTTTTTCTCCTTCCTACAATGAAGCTCACATATTTTATCCTTATTGCTCCATGGCATTTCATATTAAAATCCACGAACCAACTTGATATATTTCTAACACCGATTCTACCTTAATTCTTGTTCCTTGTATATTACCCACTTTTTTGTAACTATAAAAAAGACGAGATAAGGATAAGTACTATCCTCTCTCGTCTTCTTCTGATATTAGTCCCTTTTCTTTTAAAAAATCCGTATTATCCTGCTCAACCATCATTTCGATTCCAATGCTCTGCATAATTTCTACTGCCTTTCGCATTTTCTGACCACGTTCCGTCAGAAAGTATTCCACTCTTAAGGGATACCCCTCATAGGACTTTTTATCTACCATTCCATATTCCATTAACTCTTTTAACTGCTCAATGAGCATTTTTTGCGAAATGCCCGCAATCCCTTCCTTTAACTCAGATAATGATTGATGTTGCCATAGCTGCCACAAAATAATCGGTTTCCACTTTCCTTTTATGACATCATGGGTTAAT
>JAFPAZ010000005.1 GCA_017390645.1 Lachnospiraceae bacterium | reverse complement strand
TCTTCATTTTACGGTTTAGGCTCATGCAGGTAATAACCATAACCGGTACAATCAAGAAGATAATTAAGGTCAGCCAGATATTAATGGTAGATAAAATAGCAAATCCCGCGATTACCTTAATTCCGGCTATAAAAAATTCTTCCGGACAGTGATGGGCAAACTCGGTAACATCAAATAAATCATTGGTAATGCGCCCCATAATCTGCCCTACTTTGGTATTATTATAATAAGTATTGGACAATTTCTGCAAATGAGCATAAGCATCCCTTCTCATCACCGTTTCAATTTTAGCACCCATGACATGGCCTACATCTGCCATATAATAATTCGCAATACTGTCAATAATTCGAAGTCCAAAATACAAGACTCCTAACAACAAAACGGTTCTAACAGACAAGGACGCTAAATCTTTTATTCCTGTATTGGTTATATACCTCATGATCAAAGGAAGTATTAACTCACACACTGTTGTAAGTGCTGCACAAAATAAATCCAAAACAACGGTTCCCACATGATTTCGGTAATAGGGCAAAAAACGTCTTAATAGTTCTTTTGTTTTATACTCTTTTGCATCCATTTTTCTACCTCACTTTTTAAGAATAATAAGATTCTTACATCTTAACACTCTTAAAACCTCTTATGCAATATCCTTTTTACAATATTTCATAAAAGCCACCCCAATGCCAATCACACAATATAACATTCCAATCAGCACAAGTCCTGTATCCAGGCTGACATTGCTGACAATGTCCGCTCCTTCTGTATACCCAAATGGGGTAATATATTTTAAAAATTTCGCACTGTCTGAAATATTAGCAATAATATTTAAAAAGTACATCACTGCTGCGATTCCTAAGCCGGTTCCCAGACCGCCTCTTCTTAGAAAAGCTGAGATTCCAAAACAGATTCCGGCAATTTCTATCTGTAAAAATAAAAACGCAAGATGTAACAGTAAAATTTCCTTCCATGGAATAGTTTCACCAATGAAAACAATGGATGCAATAGATAAGACACATACTAAAATATTCATTATTATAATCTGAATCATCACCGCCAGCAGCTTTTCCGCAATAATACGTGTTCTGGTAACAGGATGAGTAAGCAGAAACTCTGCAGTATGCTCTTTTTCTTCTTTTGCCAGAATGGACACTCCACAAAGTGCAGCAAAAAAAGCTCCTCCAAGTCCCAGAATATTTCCACACTCTACCGCATAAAATCCAATCAGACTTCCAAAATTAATCCGATCCATTCCAAAAGCTTCCGTAAAACTTCCCATAGAGGCAAACATATCACTGATTCCATCCATTTCTCCCTTCATTTCCGGAAACATAAAAACACATACTGCAAGCAGCAAACCAATGGCTACAGTCCATATAGTAAGAGATTTTTTCCCCTGTTTTAATTCATGTCTCATAAGTGTCATTTACTTCACCATCCTTTTCATAGTAATGCATAAAAATTTCCTCTAAATCCGGTTCCGAAATGGTTAAATCCTGGACATTCTTATTAGAAAGTGCCTGTATTAACTCATTCATATTTCCTCCATAAAGAAAATCAATACCGTTGGCTTCCTTTTTATAATCCCGTACTCCCGAAACATTAGATAAATCCAGATTTCCCTGAACATGAACCCGTTTTGCATTAGTCTTTGCCAATACTTCTACACTGTCACAGGCAATCAGACGTCCTTCTCTTATGATTGCTGCCCTTGTACAGTGATTCTGAATTTCCGATAAAATGTGTGAAGATAAAAATATGGTAGTTCCCTTTGCATTTTTCTCACTAAGAATCTCGAAAAATTCCCTTTGCATCAATGGGTCTAACCCACTGGTAGGTTCATCTAAAATACAAAGTTTCGGATTGTGCTGAAGAGTACAGACAATGGCTACTTTCTTTCGGTTTCCAAAAGACAGCTCTTCCACCTTTTTAGCAGTATCCAACTGAAGTCTTTCACACAAAACATCTGCCTCTGCCCTACAGTCTTTTTTCCTAAGATCAGCAGATAATCGAATGACGTCTTTCACCTTCATTCCAGGGTAAAACATAGCTTCTGAAGGAAGGTAGCCAATTTCTTCTAATATTTCCTTCTTTTCTTTTTCAACATCCATTCCAAATACCTTTGCAGTTCCACTGTTACTTTTTATTAATCCTAAAATGGTTCGGATGGTAGTGCTTTTTCCTGCTCCATTTGGTCCGATAAATCCAAAAAATTCACCCTCACCCACTCGAAGATTTACATCTATAATTCCTCTGGACTTTCCATAATTTTTGGTAAGTCCTGATGTATGTATTGCATCCATAACTAGTCCTCCTTCTTTCTTAAATAAATCTTTTTCCAGAAATCAAGCAATTTCAAAAAATCCTGTTCCATTTTATCTACATCAACAGGCCAATGACGCTCCATTTCCCATAAATATCCTTCTGCTGCCATATAGATTTCCCGATACATCATGTCAAAATCCAAACCTTCTATAAACTGATTCGGGTCTACATTTACCTTCGTATTATTCGCTTTAAAGTCATTATATTTCGCATAACTTTCTCTAATTTCTTCACAAACTTCCGGATCCTGTTCTCCAAAGGCTTTCACCACAAAGTTTCCCATATCCGGATATTTTTTCATGATCCTTATTTTTGCCTGCATTCCCGAATACAACATTTCAAAAAAATCTGTTTTTTCATAACAATCACTTTCTGTCAGATAATCAATGGTAATCTTGGCACAGGTTTCCCATAAAAAAAGGTACAATTCTTTTTTATTATGAAAATAATGAAACAACAATGACTTACTTATACCAGCGGCATCTGCAATTTCACTTACAGGACTCTTCTTATAAGAATTTTGGGAAAACACCCTAAATCCTGCATTGATGATTCTTTCTTGTTTCTCAATCGGTAATGCAAAAAATTTCTCATTCAATGTCATTCACCTCCATAAACCGATTCGGTTAATCTTAATTATACTTCGTTGACCGTTTTTGAAAAGACCCTTTTTAAAAAAATAGGATTTATCTTCGATTTATTTTTTCTCCAAATAACATTGATGTTGAAGGACAAAAGGTATTTTGATCCCATGATACCTACGAATTACTCCACACTTTGTGCTCCCGTAATTCTAAAACACTCGAAATTCAGCCTCACATAATAATAAAAACTCCCACCTTAATTTAGATGAGAGTTTATTTCTATTTTTTAATTACTTTATAATTTTGACGAAACAAAACCTAACTTATACAAACCTAAAAACGGAAGGTATCTGCTTCTATTTTTACACTTTTCACAAAATTACTATTGGCCTTTAATTCAGGATAATTTTCACTAATTACCATAATCCGGGCTAATTCCTTATTTAATTCTACATTTGCCTGATATGCCTCACCCATATTCGAAGCATTTACCATCTTATTTCTTAATTCTGTTACAGCAGTTAAGGTTCCTTTTTCATAGTTTGCATAACCCTTAGTGGTTTCAATCAGATTCGGAATTAAATCTGCTCTTCTTTTTAATTGTACATCCACCTGGGCACCTTGATTTTCCACTCTGTTTTTCAGAACCACCAATCCATTGTAAAAAATACATAAGCAGGTGCTTGGGCGGCCGTCGGTACTTAACGAAAGGCAAAGCCTTGAGTTTAGTACCGCTACGAGCCGAACGCAGCGAAAGCGTGCCTGCATTGTCTTGTTACTTTTGAATCACTTTCACATAAAATATTATGGTTTCGCAATCACCTATTATCCTATGGAGTGAAAAGGAGTGAGTAAAGAATGGCAAATACAAAGAAAATGGATTATGTTTTATTAGGCTTGCTAAGTCATGAGTCTATGACTGGCTATGAAATGAAAAAGAGACTTGATACAGCACTTCGCTTTTTTTGGGGTGGTAGTTACGGAAGTATATACCCGACTTTGAACCAGCTTGAAAAGGAAGGAAAAGTTACGAAGGAAGATGCAAGTTCCAATGGAAGGGAGAAGATTTCCTATTCTATTACAGAATATGGTAAAGATTCGTTAAAAGAGTGGTTAAGAAAGCCGGTAGAAAAGGATGAACTTCGCTATGAAACACTTTTGAAACTCTTTTTCGGAAATGAAACGGGTATGGAAGGTGCTAAGGAACATATTGAACGATTTGAGGAAAAATGCAAGAGTGAATTATTTATTCTAAACATGTTTGCTGAGAATTTGGGAAAGTATTTGGAGGATGATACGCATAAGCACTATTATCTAACAGTAAAATTTGGTATTAAGACTTATGAGTCGTATCTGGAGTGGTGTCAAGAGGCAAAAGAACAAATAAAGGAGTGGGAAAAGTAATGAAAACAGCAATTGTATATTATTCAATGTCAGGGAACACAAAATATGTAGCAGATAAAATCGCTGATGGGATAAAAAATTCGGGTGAGGTAGATATCATTCGAATTGAGCCCAAGAAAGCATATCCTGATAAAGGTGCTAAGAAGTTTTTCTGGGGAGGTAAAAGTGCTGTTATGGGTGAGACACCGGCATTGCAGCCTTATGAATTTAATTTAGAGAAGTACGACCGAATTATATTCGGAACTCCGGTATGGGCAAGTACATTCGTACCTCCCCTTAAAACTTTTATCAATGAAAATCCGGATATTAAGGATAAGGAAATAGCAGTTTTTACTTGTTTTAGCGGCGGTGGTGCAGATAAAGCAATTGACAAAATGAAAAAGTATATTGGCATTGAGAAATTCGAGGCAGAACTT
>JAFPAZ010000024.1 GCA_017390645.1 Lachnospiraceae bacterium | reverse complement strand
ATAAAGGTTGTATTTATTACAGCACACGAAAGATATGCTTATGATGCCTACCAGGTGAATGGGATTTCGTATCTCTTAAAACCATATACCAAGAATGATATTGAAGAAACGGTAGATAAGTTATATAGGATAAAACCGAAACCTACGGAGGGGAAAATCCGTATTAAAACTTTTGGAGGATTTGAGGTTTATGTTGAGGGAGAACGGCTTAGTTTTTCTCGGAGTAAATCAAAGGAGTTGTTGGCACTGCTTGTGGATAAAAGAGGAATTTTACTAAATAATCAACAGGTAGCAGCGTATCTGTGGGAAGATATTCCCTATGATAATAATTTAAAAGAGTCCTTAAAAAAAGTGAATCAGGCCTTGAAAGCAAGTTTGAAAAAAGCAGGGATTGAAGATTTACTCGTGGACGGGTATAATAAAAAGGGAATTGATGTTACTAAAATACAATGTGATTACTATGATGCTTTGGAGGGAAAAAGGGGTGCATTTGATGCATTTCAGGGGGACTATTTATGTTGCTATTCCTGGGCAGAGATGAGTAATGCATATTTGATACAAAAACAAGAAATAGAAAGAGGGCGATGGCATGATTACGTTTCAGATAACCTATGATGAAAATATTCCTAAGTGTACCATGGGAATTAATAATCAACCTTTAAGCAAGGAAAGTAAACTGAATGATTATGTAAATACACCACTTGAACGATGGATTGATTATCTGCTTTATCAGTTACCTGTGGAAGCGGGTGATCGGGATATTCATATTTTGTTCGCAGGAAGCGATGAGGCATATGAACTGGTAAGGGAACATGTACAGAAAAATCTGGCTACCAGAAAAGACGCACAGTTCACCGTAATGAGGAAAAGTGAATTTTTCTCCCATACAAAGGAACGGGAAATACCGAAAGAGCAGTATACAGAACAAAAGAATGAGATGGAAGAACTGGTACGGGATCTGGATCATCTGACTTTTGATGTATTATGGATGAAGAAGGAAAAAATTTCAGAAATAGATGCTGTTAGTTTTGTAAAAGAACCGTATCTAAGTTTAATCAATACAGCCCTTGCAACGAGAGAAAAAGAGGATTTGGATGCCATCTGTGATGAAATTGTAAATTATGATATGGAACAATGTAATCAGTTAGAGCATGACATTGCAGAAACTCTTTATTCAAAATCCGGAATTGAATTTGTGAAGGCACAGATTGAAAAACGGAAAAGAAGCATTTTGGAAGTGGAACAGGCAAAGGAATTGGAACGCCTTTTCTTTGGGGTGGAAACCTTTGATAAAGATAAATTAAATGAACTAGAAGCATATCTAAGAAGCGGAAAATATTTAAACCATTTGATTGAACCATATATTGTGTTAGTAGATCAAAGAAAAGAAATCTTAAACCGGGCAGAAGTGGAACTGTTATGCGAATCTTACCTCACCATGTCTTTGGAAGAGTTAGAGGGTTTGAAGCAAAGATTATTAAGTGGGGAATTCGAGGAACTTTATGTACTTACATATGTAAAATTAATTGAAGTCCGCATGGATGAACTGGCAGTGATAGAGATAGAAATGATTTGCCAGAATGTGGATGAAGAAAAGATGGAAGGGGCAGAAGAAGCCATCCGTCAGCTGACAGAGTCCGGATTTAAGGAAAGATTGTGGAAACCATATGAGGTGGCATTAAGAGTCCAGAAAGTATATTTGGAAAAGTTGTCTTTGGTCAAGAAGTGCAATGATTTTAACCAGCTTACCCAGTCCGAAGCCATGCATCTTTTAGAATGGGTGAAGCAGCAGGAAATTAATGAAGGAACAAAGCAGGCTTATTCCCAATGGTTAACAAGGAGAATCCATAATATTCATGGAATGGCAGTTTATCGTTATTCTGTTTATCTGCAGAATCTGTTAAAAAATACACAAGTTGGGAATCTTTTCTGTCTGACATTGATTTCCAAGGATTATTATCCTAAGGTGCAGGAATTAAGAAAGAATTTTAAAGAGTTTGATGATTTTTCCATGCCGATTGGAATCATGGAAGGAGCGAAATCTGGTGATACCTTGATTTTTAAGGATTGTCTTATGATTAAGGAGCAGGGGATCACGAAGAAAATCCCATTTAGTGAGATACGTAATATTGAGGTAACCAAGAAGATGTTACAGGCACAGGTGGTGGTAACTACCCATCGTGGTCCGTCGTATCCGTTATTGACGGTTATGGGACATAAAAAGGGCGAGGAAATTTCGAAGGTATTACTAAATCTTATTGATACGATTCGTACGAGAGTATCTCTTCCGGATGCCATGGCACCGGAAACAGCATTACCATTATGGAGCCGTTCGGTAGGAGATGCAGAAAAGCTGGATCATGTCATTACGACAGAAAAAGTGATACAAAGATTCTTGATGTATTTAAATCAGATAGATGAATTGAGGATGAAATATGTTTTCACTTATACTTCTCCTGATTGGCAGAAAAAACTGGATAAGGCCAGAGAGAATTTTGCAAAATTCTCCATGGAAGAGATACCATTCATTTTATGGGATGCTTCGAAGGGAAATTTCCGTTATGGAATGTGTGTGACTGACCGAAGAATTTACGTAAAAACAGCCGGGGGAACGGAGTATGATGTTTCTTTAGGACAGATTTATGAAATACTTCCTTATACTACGGAAAAAGGAGTCACTTTACTTCTGAAATTAACGGATACTAAGACACAGGAACTTCCGTTTGAACCTATGACACAGGAATTGGCGCTGAAGTGGAAAGTGGCATTAGAGGAAGTGTTGGAAGGTATTCTGGAATGCCAGAATAAAGATATGATTCAGAATTTAATTGCCAAACGTCCAATGATAAATCTGGAGGAGAATTATCAGAATAATCCACTGGAGGCGTTGGTGAAAACTCCGGTTCAGGCACCGGTTGCTGATGTTCTTGTGCCGGAAAAAGAGGTGGAAATACCTAAGGCAGAACCTTTGGTAGAAGAAGTACCGGTATTTGTTCCAAAACCTGAGCCAAAGGTAATGGAACCGGAGATTATCGAACCGGAAATCACAGAACCAGAGGTCGTGGAACCGTTGATGGAAGAAAGAGAACCGGAGACAGAGGTAATGGAGCCGGAAGTCATCGAACCGGAAATTGTGGAACCGGAGATCATCGAACCGTTGATGGAAGAAAGAGAACCGGAGACAGAGATCATGGAACCGGAAGCCATCGAGCCGGAAATAGTGGAACCAGAGATTATCGAGCCGGTGACGGAAGAAAGAGAACCGGAACCGGAGGTAATGGAAACAGAAATTATCGAACCAGAAGAAGAAATTCTAGTGGAGGCTTCAGAGGAGAGCTTTTTAGATATCGATGCTTTGATTGATCGTATTATTAGCGGGGAGTAATGAAAATGGAGGAGAAGACTAAGGATGGATACATCACTTGCGTTTCAAATTTTGGAGTGTGAACAGACAAAAGACAAGTCTGTAATCACAAATGCCTATCGAAAAAAATTAGTTTCCGTAAACCCTGAGGAAGATCCGAAGGGGTTTATGGAATTACGTACTGCTTTTGAGGTGGCGGTAAAATATAGTGAAGAAGTCGAAGTAGAGAAAGGGATAAAGATTCCGGAAACGCCCATGGAACTTTTTATACAAAAAGTTCAGAATCTGTATTTTTCAAAGGAAGACCGTTTAAATCCAAAAGCATGGGAAGATGTGTTAGAAGATGAGGTATGTGTATACTTAGAGACAGCAGATGAGGCTTTGCGCCAACTCTTGATTTTCTTTATGGATCATTTCCGTCTGAATTTGCCGGTATGGAAGGCGATTGACCAAAAAGTGGGCTTTGCGTCAAGAAGTGATGACTTTTACGAAGATTTTCCGGAGGATTTTGTCCGTTTTATCAAAAGCACACCATATGAAGAGAATTTCTTTCCTTTTGAACTGATTGAAGGGGAAGATTTCTCCCAGATTGATGATTATGTAAGGCTTTATTATGATTGTAAACATTATTTTGATTTAAGACAGTTAGATGAAGTAAAAAGTGCGTTAAAAGAGATGGATCGGTTAACCTTGGACCATCCGTATGTCCATATTGAAAGATTAGGCCTTGCCCATTTGGAAGAAGATATGGATACGATGGAGCAGGAGTTAAGCTATTTACAGGCCTTCGAGCCGAAAAATGAATTTATCTTATTCCATATTGCATATTATCTTTCAAAACAAGGTAAGTCTGAACAGGCACAGCCTATACTGGATGAAATTTTAGCAGAAAATCCAAAGCACTACAGCGCACGCAAACTTCGTTATGAATATTTCTTTGAAACCGGAAAATACAAGGAAGCCAGAAAAGGATATCTGGATTTGTTGGATTATGAAAACCATGATCCGGATTTAGTGGAAAAACTTCAAAAATGTAATGAGCTTGTGATTCCGATTTTGGAAAAAGAATTTGAAGAAAATCATAATTATGATGCTTTCATCGAAACTTGTTGGGCATTGTTCCAAAATGATAGACAGGAAGAAGCATTAAAGAAATTAGAGGATTATCCGGAAGAAGAAAGAAATCCTTTAAATTATGATAATATTTGTGGTAAAATGTACGCTTCTTTACAAAGATATGAAGAGGCACTTCCATATCTGTATCGTTGGCGAGAGGCTTTAAAAGAAGTAGTGGATGATGGAACGGAGAAAAATAAAAAAGAAATTAAGAAAATTCCATACTCTACTTTGATGATTGTAAATTGCTATATGGAGCTTGGGAAAAATAGTAAAACTCCGGACGAATACTTTGAAAAAGCTATGAAGGAAATGCCGCGGGATTTAAACGAGGATGATGAGCATTATATTAATTATATGACCATGAAGGCATATATTAAGCTGACAATCCATGATTATCACGCCTGTGTGGAAATCTGTGACCGGATTTTAAGAACAGACCATCATCATATTTATGCCCATATCTACATTCAGGAGGCTTTTTATGAACTTAGAAATGGGCAAAATGTTGTGGATGAGTATCATTATTTGAAAGAATATGCACCAGGTTATGTAAAATCTTATGAATTTGCTGCCAGGGTATTCTTTGCATACGGACAACATGATGATGTATTTAGTGTCATGGAGGAAGCAAAAAAACGAGAGGTAGACAGTCTTCTTTTAGAATTTCTATACTGTCGTTCGAAACGTTATACTGCAGATGATATGACAGAAATGAAAGAACTGGTAGAAAAATATAAGGAAATCATTCAGAAAATGGAAACAGAAGAAACGGACATTGAAGACCGTTTAGAGGTGTACCGTGAGCAGATTTATTTATACATGGATATGAAGGAATTTGGTTCGGCCCTGACCTTATGTGAAAAATTGCTTGAAATTGACGTGGAGAAAGAGAGAAATCTTTACCTGAAGGCAGATATTTTAAGACAGGATGAAAGGTATGAAGAAGCTTTAGAAATCTTCTTGAATTTGGATCAGAAGTATCCGGATTATGAGATTTATGCTTATAATGCAGCACGTTGCTATCATCAAATGGAGCAGCCGGAGAAGGAAAAGCGGTATCTGCTACGAACTCTTCAGATAAATCCTCAGCATCAAAGTGCAAATAGTAATGTTGCGGACATACTGAAAAGACGGTTAAAGTCCTATTGGGACTGGAACACATTCCATGAAGCCATCGAATATGCGTCCAAGCAGATTGAATTATTGCCAAATTGCTACTACTTGATTGAGCGTGGGTTATTATATCTGGATGCCGGAATGATAGATCTTGCAAAAGCTGATTTTCAGGCTGCTATGGAAGATGACCCGGAAGATTTGTATGCCTATAACAACATGGGATTTGCCCATGAGCAAAACTGGGAATTGGAAAAAGCTTGTGAGTATTATGAAAAATCCATGGAACTGGTAAAAAATAAGGAAACAGGACTTCCATTTGTTAATGCGGGGGATACCTACCTGGCTCTTGGAGATTTTGAAAAAGCCATGAAGTATTATCAGATGCGATTAGACATGTTCCCAAACAGTGCAGAATATGTACTTCGTAAGATGGCAGAATGTTGTCACCGTTTAAAACATTTCGAGGAAGCATTACAATATCATAAGCGTCTTAGTGAATGTGACAGAGAGGAAGCAGATATAGAAGAAGATACACTAAACATAGGCGATATTCTTTGGGATATGGGGAAAGACGAAGAGGCTTTAAAATGTTACCAAAAATATGCCAGCAAGTCCTTGTTTAAGAAAAAAGGCACCATAACCGTAGATGGTTTAGAACGTATGGTGAAATATTACGGATATGAGAAGAAGGATTGGGAAAAGGCAAAGTTCTTTGCGAAGAAGGCATTGGATATGGTAAAACCGGAAGATGGGAATTCTTATATTTTTGCAATCATTACTTATATGACCTGTAATTATTATCTGTATAATGTGGAAGAAAATAAAAAGCTATATAGTAAGGCTGCAATTTACTTTGATACAGCATGCCGTGGTGGGCGTGAAGATTATATGAGTTCACCGATTTGTAAACCGGTGAAATACCGTAGATTGTTTGATGTAGAATTTTATTGTGGTAATATTGAAGAGGCGCAGAAATACCTGGAGACAATGAAGCAAAGCCCTCGCTGTGCAAGCTGCCATTATGGAAAATGTATCGATGCAATACAAAGAGAGATTTTGCTTTGTATTGTGAAAAATGACAAGGAAACTGCGAAGAAATTGATTGAAGAATTGTTTGAAGTGGATCCGGTGAGCCAGACTGCAAGATTTTACGAATCTTTGCTGTCTTAAAGCAAAAAACAGGAGTTTAGAGAAAGATTTTTTGATGCCTCCTAAGCGAAGAAGGAAAATATCCGAAGCTGCTTAGGGGGTGTTTTTTGTAAAAATCACTCTAAACTCCTGTATATTTTGCAGATTATTAAGGTTTAAGATTTTCGGGTTTATTCCTCAGTCAGCAGAGAAGCCGAGGTTTAAGACTTTCGGGTTTATTCCTCGACCAGTAGAGAAGCTGAAAATGCAAATAACACCACGAAAATTCCCGGGGCGATCACCAGCCAGGGTGCCCGGAACAAATATGCCTGAGCCTCAGAAAGCATTCTTCCAAGACTTGCAGTTGGAGGATTAATTCCCAGACCTAAATAACTAAGACTGGCTTCTGCCAGAATGGCATTGGTAAATCCCACACTAAATGCAGATAGTAAAGTAGCTTTTGCATTTGGCAAAATATGTTTCATTACAATTCTTAAGGTGGAGGCCCCCATAACACGGGAAGCCGTAATGAAATCCTGATTTTTTATTCTTAAGGCTTCAGCCCTTGCAACCCGGGAAAAACTTGGAATAAATACGATAGAAAGAGCCAGAATCAGATTCCGTTCTCCGGTTCCGAATAAACTGATAAAAACTAAAGCAAGTAAAATACTTGGGAATGCTGTGATGCAATCCATAATCCGCATTAGTACCTCATCGAAAAATCCCCCTATGACTCCGCTAAAGAGTCCAATTAAGGTTCCGCTGATGCCCCCGAAGAAAATAGTGGCAAGAGCGCAAAATACAGTGTGACGGCTGCCAATAAGAATTCTGCTGAACAAATCCCTTCCAAAATTATCTGTACCAAGTAAATGAGCAAAATCAGGAGGGGAGAATTTCAAACGGGCATTCATTTCGTTGGGGTCAAAAGGTGTATAAAAGCAGCCAATCAGAACGAAAAGCAGCAAAATTCCTAATAAAATGAATCCGGTTCGTTTTCTATATTTCATTTTTATACCCATGCTTTTCGCCACTGCCCGGATGAGACGGGCAATTCGCACTTTTCCTTTCTGTCCTTAATTTTTAGGCAATTGTGAAATGATGGAAAAACCTATATTAAGTGTTTCAATAGAAACAAATAGTTTCAAATGAAATACAATAGTTTCAAATGAAATACAATAGTTTCAAATAAAATACAATAGTTTCAAATGAAATACAATAGTTTCAAATAAAATACAATAGTTTCCCGATTGCCTGTTTATTTTTTTACTGTTCATACCTGATGGAAACAGTACTAATTCCTTTCGATGGTTTCTTCTCTTCGCATTCTAGGGTCTGCCATAATGTAAAGAATATCAATCAGTCCATACGCAATCATTACTACAGAAGCAATGAAAACAATGATGGTGGATACCACAGGATAATCTCTGTTTCCAATGGAAGTTACTAGTAATCTTCCAAGCCCTGGAATGTTGAAGACCTGCTCTACTACAATACTACCGGCAAGTAAGTCCCCTACAATCATGCCCATAATGGTAAGTACCGGTATCAAGGCATTTTTCAGTACATGAACCGTTAAGATGCGGACACTGTTTAACCCTTTTCCCTTTGCAGTGATGACATAGTTTTGTTTCATTTGTTCTAACATAGAAACTCTTAAAAATTTAATCACCATAGCGATTTTTGGTATGGAAACAGAAATCGCAGGAAGTATCATATAAGTAAAAAAGCTCACTTTGTTCTCTTCGTAAGAAACATAATTACCTACCTGAATCCAGTTTAGAACCAGTCCAAACAGTATAGTCAATAAAATACCCAGAAAAAATGGGGGGATGGACATAATCAGCTGGGAAAAAACAGTAATGATTCCACCGGTTTTGGAATGTTTCTTTCGTCCTGCCAGCATTCCGAATGGAATGGAAATGGCTAAAGTGATAAGAAAAGAAAATGCCATTAAAGTAAACGTAATGGGAAGTCTTTCCTGAATCAGTTCACTGGCCGGAACCTGATAGGTGTAAGAAACGTTTCCTTCTTTTTCGAACAACCCTTTCAAAAAATTACCATAACGTTTGAAGAAAGGGTCGTTTAAGCCCATTTGTTCTTCAAGTTCCGCAAGGCGTTCTTCCGTAACGTTCGTTCCAAGCATTGCCAGAGCGGGGTTTGATGGTATTTGGTCAAACAAAAAGAAGGTAACAAAAGAAACGACAAACAATGTAATAATGAGAGTGATGATTTTTTTTCCAATTTGTTTCATGATATTTGTTACCTCCTGTTGGGGTTGTTGGGATTTAGGTTGTGATGAAATT
>JAFPAZ010000023.1 GCA_017390645.1 Lachnospiraceae bacterium | reverse complement strand
TCCAGGCTACCTTACGGCACATGGGATGATTTACTTAGTGCTGCTTTGTTCCCAACCTGACACGGTTCATAAAGTCCCATTGCGCAAGACCCAAACGTCAACGCCACTTATAAAGGGCAGCGCTACAAAGAATATTCCGAAACACACCATCACCCCTGCTGTAGCGGATTGCAGGTACAGGGCACCGCTAACTCCCCGGCTGCATGGAATTCTTATGACAAATTTAAAGTCTTTTGATTATTATTTTTGCATTCATGTTTAATGCTTTTTTGCAATCATTTTAAAATCTTTTTTTGCAATCATTTTAAAATCTTTTTTTCCAATTATTTTAAAATCTTTTCTTGCAATCATTTTAAAGCCTTTTACTAGTATAACTAAATTTTTATTTTGTGTCAACAAAAAAAGTTCTTTTATAATTGTCAGAATTTTACATAATCATGTATTTTCTTTAAGATATTCCCTATATCCAGGTCCCTCTCTATTTTTCTGCTATTTCATTGTCTATATCCCCGGCTGTCTTTTCCTGTTTTTTCTTTTCCCTTAGGCTTTTAAAAAAATCCTGCATAAGTCTTTTGCATTCTTCTTCTAGAATCCCTTGTTCCATTTCTACTTTGTGGTTAAATCCTTCCATTTGCAGCAAATTAATCACCGAACCTGCGCATCCGGCTTTGGGATTCATGGTTCCGATTACCACTTTTTTTATTCTTGCCTGTACAATAGCTCCGGCACACATAGGGCAGGGTTCTAGCGTAATATACATGGTACAGTCCTCTAACCTCCAGTCCCCTACCACTTTTCCGGCTTTTTTTATAGCTAAAATTTCTCCGTGTCCAAGGGTGGTTTTCTTCTTATTTCTTTGATTATAGCCCCTTGCAATGATGGTTCCATCCTGCACGATGACGCAGCCAATAGGGACATCGCCGATTTTTGCGGCTTTTTTCGCCTGTTTTATGGCCTCTTTCATAAATCTTTCGTCTTCTGTCATTCTCTTCTCCATTCCTACTTGCATTTTTCCAACTTTTATCATACCATAAAATATAACACATTATTATACCAGAGGCTATTATTTTATGGAAAAACAAGAACAAACAAGGCGTCTTATTCTTAATATCGAACCAAAAGAGTCTGCAGAACAGGTACTATCTTTCTATTTGGCAAATAAAAGGGATTTTGAGAAAGTAGAACCTACCAGACCCATTAATTTTTATACCATTGCTTATCATCGTCTGACTTTAAGCATGGAGGAAACAGAAATCTTAAACCGGAAACATTTAAGATATCATATTTATCTTAAGGAACAACCGGAGGAAATCATTGGAACGGTTTGTTTTTCCAATATCCGAAAGGCTCCATTTTATAGTGCCACCTTAGGATATAAGATTGACAAAAGATACCGCCGGTTAGGAATTGCTACGGAAGCCATTTCTTTTTGCCTTAATAAAATGAAATCCGAGTATGGACTTCACCGCATCGAATGCAGGGTACTTCCCGATAACACAGCTTCCATTGCTTTGCTTCATAGTCTTGGATTTTTCGAAGAAGGGATTGAACGGGAAGGCGTGGAAATCGATGGTACCTTGCGGGATCACTTAAGATTTGCGAAATTGTTGGATTAAGATGAAGTTTGAATAAAAAAACACTGATTAAATGTTTCACCTTACCCGGCATTTTCCTCTTTCAACAATAAAAATCCGATGCAAAACACTCCCCCTTCGTTTCTTGCAAATACTTCTCCCTGCATTTTTTCTACTAAAAGTTTTACGATAGAAAGCCCAAGCCCTGTGGATTGGTTTCTAGAAGGATCTCCTACATAAAACCTTTGAAACACTTTATCGGCATCCAAAGTCTTTCCCGGGGCTATCTGATTCTTCACACAGACCTGAATTTTATCCTTATCTTCTGCCTCCCCTATAAAAACAGAGACTTCCCCTTTCCCATAATTCAGACAATTTTTCAGTAAATTCTGCATGACTCTTTTTAAAGATTCTTCCTCTGCCAACGCCTTTACCACTGTTTCTTCCTCTAACTTCATAACAATCCCCTTTTCCTCGAAAAAGGGAATAAAATCTGTCATAATTTCCGTAACCAGATTCGTGACATTTACTTTATGAAGTGTAATGTTTTCCTCCTGATTTACAAGGAAAGAATATTCGAAAAACTGACGTACCCTTCGTTCCAATTCTTCTGTATGTTTAAAACAAACCTCTAGATATTCTCTTCCTTGTGGTTCAAGTTCACATTCCTCCATTAATTGAAGATACCCTTTCATTACAGTAAGAGGTGTCCGCAAGTCATGGGAAATGTTAGAAATCAAATCCTTAAACTCTCTTTCCGAGATTTCCTTCTCTATTCTTAAATTGCTTTCCTCCTCCAAAGCCTGATTCATAATCACTACAAGGGCATATAAGTCCTTATCACCTAGTTCAAGGTACAATGGAGATTTTGTCTGCTCTGTCTGCCGATATTTTAATTGCTTTTTTAAGTTTCGCAACTGCTGCTTGATTCTTACGTGATGTATCAGAAGGATACCAAAAAGTATTACAACAACAATAAATGCAGGCTCCATCCTCTTCCCCCTTTTGTTTCTTACTTCAATCAGGTAATTGCGAAACCATAGAAAACTTTTACCAAGTGATACAAAAGAAACAAATACATAAGCAGGTGCTTGTTCAGCCGTCGGTACTTAATGAAAGGCGCAGCCTTGAATTTAGTACCGCTACGAGCTGAACGCAGCGAAAGCGTGCCTGCGATGTTTTGTTTCTTTTACATCACTTTCATATAAAATACTACAGTTTCGCAATTACCTATTACTTTAATTCTGTTTTTCTAAACTTCCATAATCCAATGCCACATATTACTACAATCCATACCAGACTTATGACACTGGTTTTTAATACGTCCATTCCTGTTACATCCAGTTTTAAAACCGTCTGATATAATCCTAAAGGTGTATAACTTACATATTTTTGCAGACTATCCGGTAAAATACTACTAAGCAGACTTCCACCGAACAAAATGACAACCATACAGATTCCTATGGTAGCACCGATTTTTCTGTTTAAGAAAGCAATTACCCCACAAATAGAAAATAAACTTACATATGCCAAAGTAGCTGCAAACACCATTCCAACAACATATTTCACCTGTGAAAGATTTCCTGCCATCTCGAAAGTTCCCAGGCCATTCTTATGAGATGCCACTGCGCTGGAAAACCAGTAAGCCATGCAAGCTCCTGTGACAATCAGAAGATACACACCCATTTTCGCCAGGAATACTTTGGTTCTGCTTTTCCCACAGGAAATGGCATCCTGTATCATACGGTTTTCAAAAGCAGAACTAATGATAAACCCTGCAAACAAACCGGAAAACAGTAAACAGGTCGCCCTATCTTCCATACCTCCCATCAGATTTCCACCAACATACAGCATATATTCCTTGTGACTTTCTTTAAAATATTGCACATAACTTTCTCCCATCATATTACAACCAACAACCAATCCTACTATGATTGTAATAAGATAAGTCAGTTTTATCCACACGGTTTTTCTTATCTGGTACCATTCACTTCTTAATAAACTAGGCATTTTCTTTCCCTCCAATCACGTCCATAAAATATTCTTCCAGATTTGTATCATACACAGCAAGCTGCGTTACTACCACACCATTGTCATACAGTGTCTGCCCTATTTTTTCTCTTTCATTCAAAAAATCGTATAATCTTACGCTGTTGTCCGGCATCACCTTAAAATTCAAGGTTTTCAGCTCGCTTTGTAACACTGTGGTTAATTTATTTACATCTGTACTTTCCAGAAGAATATAGCATTTACAACGCTCGTCCAATTCCTGATGGGATATCACTTCCTTGATTTGCCCTTCATGAATGATAATATAATCCGTTGCGGTCTGATATAATTCCGGCAGATTATGGCTGGAAATTAATATGGTTTTATTTTGGTAGGTTTGAAGCTTTTTTATTAAGTTTCTGATTTCTATGATTCCTGCAGGATCAAGTCCATTTATGGGTTCATCCAGCATGATAAGTTCAGGATTCCCAACAAGTGCTGCTGCAATTCCTAATCTTTGTTTCATTCCCAACGAAAAATTTTTCACTTTCTTTTTTCCGGTGTCGCTTAAACCCACAAGTTTTAGAAGTTCATCCTCAACTTCATAATTAGGCAGACCCCGCATGAGACAACGAAGATGCATATTTTCTTTAGCAGTCATGCCTCCCACCAGGGCAGGATACTCAATCAAGGTTCCCACCTGCTTTTCCATCTGCTCTCTTTCTTTTCGCTCACTTTTTCCGAACAATGCAATGGTACCCTCTGTCGGAAATGATAACCCTGCAATGGTACGCATCAGGGTGGTTTTTCCGGCTCCATTTTTTCCAATCAGTCCGTAAATCCTTCCCTGCTCCAATCGTAGATTTACATTGTCCAAGGCTTTTTGTGCCTTGTAATGTTTCGAGAGATTTTCAATTTCTAATATCACTTTACTCACTTTGCTTTCCTCCTAACAATTTCTTAACCAGTCTTACCGTTTTACCCCACCAAACGTTCAGCACCTTGGTACCATTATATTTTTATAAGGTTTAGCAATGGTTAAGAAAAGAAAAAAAATGTTAAGAAAGGGTAAAGTTTTTTCGCTGATATAAAAATTATAACTCATAACACCCCAAAAATGTGTATCCGACACACCATTTTGGGTGGGTCATTCAACAATAAAATAACTATTATCTATATTATTATGTAATTTGTATTGCAATTAAAAATAGGAAACCTAACTAATCAGATTTCCTATATGCTTAGTTACCTTTATTAGATGCTACTGTATTTGCATCGAATATTAGCTCTGGTTCTTGCCCTATGTCTGATATTTTATATAGTTTGTTCTCTCTATCGAAGAATACTGCTCCGCAGCGTGTTATCCCACGTCTATAACATGTTTCTATCAGCTTCTGCCCTTCAATACTAGTATTAAACACTGGTATTTCTTCGTCACCTTCATACATATGATATTCATTTTCATCTCCATAGATGAATCTATCTTCTGTTTTACTCCAAACTACTCTATCGAACTCGCCAGGAAATCTAATCGACTCCTGTTCAAATACTACTATGATATCAGGATTGCTGTTATCTAAAAAATATGCCATTTTTATTTTCCCCTTTCCACTTTTGTATATAATAGTAAGTATTTTATCATTAATACAGGGAAGCATTTTTCACTGATGCAAGTCTTAGTTGCATAATATAAAATACTCGACTACTAAGATCAAAAATATTATATCGTAAAAAGCACTATCATCAACTATTTAAATTAAACACAACAGTTCGTTTGTGGTCAGGGCGGTTGTAAATTTACAAAGGCAACGAAATAATCTATTGCCTTTATAATTTTCAAAAAAGAAAAATTTATTTTCGCTGATACACTAATTTGTAATTTCAATTAAAATACAGTATAATGTTAATAGAAAGGTAGGTGTTTTAAATGCCAAAGCAATTGAAGTTTAGTTATATGAATTATTGGAACGTGGATATTAAATTGAGAGATAGAATTACGGAATTAAGTGGAGATACTGCTACTGGTAAAACACTTATATACAGTATAATTGAAGATTATGTTAAGGAGAATAATATAAAAGATATAAAGTGCTTAGATAAGGATTTTTGCAGTAAGTTAGGTGTAAATGCAGTTTTGGATATATTAAAGACATATAAGGATAGTGTAGTGGTTATAGACCAAGCTAACGCCGTGCTGAGAAACGATGGTATAAAGGATTACATTTCATACGATTTTGATAGTAATAATCACTATCTACTAATAGGGCGCTCTCTTCCAACAACATCTCGATATACTGAAATGGCAAAGCCTGACATAAATGGTAGAAACGTAAGTATAAAATATAATATAACACCTGCAGTTGAGGGGATGTAAGAATATGATATACATTTATAATCAGATATCCAGTGTAAGAGACAAAAAGTTCATAGATTTTCCATATGATAAACTTGAAGCTATTTTGGCAATAGAAAATGGATTTAAGGAGTATATGCTGGATGCAGTCAAAGAAGTTGAACAGTGCAACATAGACTCAAATGGAAACTTAATTAGTAAATTTACAAACACCCCATTAAGTATTTCAAAGATGTCTGATGGTTGTAAAACAATAATATATATTGCATATGCAGTTGAAAAAAGTGAAAACTCAAAAGAGTTGATAAATATAACAGCGTGTGGGCCAAATGCAATTAAATATATTTTTAAGAAATTCAAGGATTGTAATTTATATTTGTATTTAGAACATTGGCAGATTCCTAGAGATATACCTGTGAACTTTAAATTTAATGATGTGGAATATTCAAATACAAGTGTATTAATGAAGCAGTAGTATAGGACTCCAAAACATAACGGAGTCCTTTTCTTATGCCTAATTCTAAGTAGAATTAAAATTTTCATTTATTTGTCTACACAGACAAGGGCTGTTTCCCAACAGGATGTGTCAGGATTTGCTTTTAACGCCTCTACAAATTTGGTGTTAAATTCTGTATCACCAGTGTAGATAATGTTGTCTTCGGTAGAGATCACAATAAATGCATCGGGGAATTTGTTTAGAACTCTCAACAGTTCTTCCGGTTTGTTATAATCGCTGCCCATTAGACCTGCAAATGGACCTTTTACATTGAATCGTTCTTCGATCTGCGCACTGATATGCATGAGTCCTTCCGGTGTATACTGACGACCTTCTTTTGTCAGGATGCATACCCGTCGCATAGGTGGTCTTGCCTTTTTTTCTCTCATAAAT
>JAFPAZ010000022.1 GCA_017390645.1 Lachnospiraceae bacterium | reverse complement strand
GGCAGCCACAGAATCATATACATGAATACTCGGAAATACATTGGTACAGGTATCTACCTCCCAAAGGCGGATGATTTCTGCAGTAAAGAGATTATCCCGCAGGGTATCCAATGCCGGTCTTAAATTCTGCCCGTTTGGAAAGAAAAAGTAGATGATACAACAAATCGTCATACCACCAAATATCATGATACAGGAGCGAAGATAATCTTTTGTATCCGTTAACAGGAAATAAAGCACTGTGATTACCATGAAAGCATGCCAGGTGTAATATGGTATCAAAAAGTATTCACAAAATGGAATTTTATCATCCAAAGAGCAGTACATTCTGGTGTAATTTGCATCGTTTGGCAACTTTTTTTCTAACAGATAAAAAATAACGGAATAAATGATGATGTATAATAACGCTATAAAAAGTTCTTTATTATTTGAAATCCATGTTAAAATATCCGCTTTTTTTATCTTTTTTAAGGAGCTGAATTTAAAATTCTTTTGTTCTTTTAAATCCTGAATTCGGAATTCTCCAAGATTTTTCATTGTGTCACCTCTTTGTTTATTGGAAGTTGGAAAGAATGCCTGCACCGGTGGAAACCGCATTTGCAAAAGCAATATCCAATAATTCGTTTTTTAAAGTAGTATCCAGATCTTTCTTTTCTTTTGCTAAGTTTAATATTACAAGTAAGATGGAATAAAGCATTCTTTGTCCTTTGTCGGATAACATGGTTGAGATTCCATTTTTTTGTCTTAAGGTCTGGTTTACTTCCAGAATATCCTTCACTGTTTCCTCGAAATTCTCCGATAAGAGGGTGAGAATGCCTAAATAAGTACCGGTAAAGTAATCGGAAAACCTGATTTTTTGCTCTTTTAATTTATCATATAGACTATAGGCATTTTTAATTAAGGTCTCATTTTCGGTATTGCTCAAACATAATATTTTAGCAAGAAGGGCACTGTTTCCGGAATCCATTCGCTCATTTTTTGCAAGGCGGTATAACTGGTCCATTTTATGTGCAAATTCGTCCCCGTCCCGTTCTACCTCTGCTAAAATACATAAATATCCATAATCCAATGCATCTGTAGGTACTTTGTATTTCTTTTTCATCTGTTGGTAAAGATTTGCTGCCCGGACTTCAATGGTTTTGGCATCAAGGTCAGTTAGTTTTTCACCCATTTGAAGTAAGGCAAAGGAAAAATAGTTGGAATTTTTAAATCCGTTTTTACGAAGGTGCTTATTAACGGCAATTGTTTCATCAAAGATGTCCTCGGGACTTTCATAAAAGGAAAGTATCGTTGCGGAGGGTAATCCAATGATTCCACGATAGTTTGAAAAAGTCTTTGTTTTTTTCTGCATTAAGTTTTTGTATCTCTTAATTTTTAAAGAATCTAATTTTTTTTCATATCGAACCGAAAGCAAAGAAGAAATACAAAGGTTAAAATCATATTCCAAAACAATGTTCTTTTCAATGTTGTTTTTACATTCTATAAATTGTTTTACAGATTGTTCCAAATCAGTATTCATAGTAATTTGTCGCCTTTCGCATAAAAAGTAAGAAATTTCTATCACTTTAATCACTTTGTCTGTCACTGTTCACAAGAAAACAATAACCTTTGTTCACTATAACATAACAAGTGAGAAAAAGCTATTGTTTTCAAAGAAAAAATATGTGAGAAAAATGATGTGATGTTATTGTTCATGGGTGAACAGTAACGGTACGATCTACTATGCCGGGAGACTTACAAGTTATGTGAGTGGTCTGGTATCTGCCCTGTTTTATGAATTCATAAAAGCGCATACTTTATTAAAATCCATGGTTCCGCCAAAAATGTCCAGGGCACTGCCGATGGTCACATCTAATTTATTTTTGCCCAATGTTTTTAATAAAGACAAATCTTCAAAAGAACTTACTCCACCAGCGTAAGTAACCGGAATAGGGGCAGCGTGTCCAAGCAGACTTACCAGTTCCTCTTCGATTCCGTTTGCTTTTCCTTCCACATCTACTGCGTGAATCAGGAATTCATCGCAGTAATTGCTTAATTTTTGAAGGGTTTCCGGAGTTAGGACGACATCCGTAAAATTTTGCCATCGGTCAGTTACAATAAAATACTTACCGTCTTTTTTTCTGCAACTTAAATCTAATACCAGATGTTCTTTCGAAACGGAAGATACTAATTTATCCAGCTTTTCATAGTGGATTTGCCCGTTGGAAAAAACGTAGGAAGTAACAATGACATGAGAGGCACCATGTTCCAGGAAGAAAGTTGCATTGTCCGGCGTAATGCCACCTCCTATTTGAAGATGATTTGGATACTCTTTTAATGCCAGAAGAGCCTGTTCTAAATCTAAGTCATATTCATTTGTTCCTGCTTTGTTTAAAAGAATGATGTGTCCGCCACTTAGGTTTTTCTCTTTATAAAGATGTGCATAAAAGGAGGCATCCTGGGTGGCGACAAAATTTTCTTTCACCTGGGTTCCTTGGTCTAAAAGACTTCCTCCGACAATTTGTTTCACCTTTCCGTTATGAATATCAATGCATGGTCTGAATTTCATGGTAATTTACATTTCTTCCTTTCTAAAAAATCTGTTTGAATGGGGATTAACACACTTTGTGGGTCTATGACAACTTTTAGGTAAATAGAATGGGGCTGTCGCACTATGTAAAATAATCTCAAGATATGGCAGGATTTGTTATAAAAACCCCATATTCTGTAAGAATTTTTTTAAAATGCGACAGCCTCATGTAAACATCTAAATTTTTTATGATTAGAAGTGTTGGCGTTACTGTTCTTTATATAATAAATAATTTCGGATTACCAACACAGTGGATTTTGGAAATATGGTCCTATGCCAATAGTTCTTTGGCAATATCTTCCACACATTCTCCCTCTTTTTCGATGATAAAGTTATTTACCTGGTCAGACAGGTCGTCTGCAGTGTAAGTTAAGTTCTGAGCCATCTGGGCAACTAAAGAACTATCCTCTGCCACGTGGTTTGCAAGATCTAACAGAGAAATGGTGGTCTGATGAATTTCCGTAGCACCGGCCGCCTGTTCCTGTGTAATACCTGCAAGAGAAGTGGCAACGTCGTCTGCAGCATTTATCTTCTCAATCATCTGTCCGACAATGTTACTTGAAGTTGAGATGGATTCATAAATATTATCGAAAGTTTTAGAGGCAGTGGCAATCTTCGTTCCACTATCTAAAATTTCGTTTGAGGAAACATCTGCCTGAACTTTTACTTCTGCAATTAAATCGTTAATATATTCTGTCAATTTTGTGATATCAGCCGCAGCATTGGCACTGATATCTGCAAGGTGACGGATTTGTCCTGCAACCACGGCAAAACCTTTACCGGCTTCTCCGGCTCTGGAGGCTTCGATGGCAGCATTGATGGAAAGTAAGTTGGTTTCGTCAGAGATATCTCCAATCATACTGACCATTTTATTAATCTGAATGGTAAAAGTACTAACTCTGTCAATGGAATCAACCAAGGTAGTAACGGTTTTCTTAATATTATCCATAGATAAAGTTACCTGTTCCATATCGTATTTTCCCTGTTCTGAAACAGTAACCGTACTGTTCATAATATCATTTACCTGAAGTCCGTTCGTTCTGGTGTCCATAACAACTTCTGCCAAAGATAAGGTATTATCCGTAATTTCTGAAATTGAATTTACTAATTCTTCTATCGTAAGATTTAATTCGTTCATGGAATTTGCCTGTCTGGTTGCAGAAGTTCGAATGGTTTCTGCAATATCGGCGCTGTCCCCTGCCTGATTGGTTAATTCCAGCGATACCATATTAATATCGGAGATGGTTCCACGCATGGTTTCAATGAAATTCTGCATACTATAGGTCATAAGAGATACTTCGTCATTTCCTTTAATACTAAGGTCGTCTGAAAAATCTCCGGTAGTAATTTTTGAAATCGCCTTTGTCAGATATTTTACCGGTTTAATAATAATATGTACCATACGTTCTGTTAAAACACCAATGAAGACAATACCTATAATCATCAAAAGCATAACCAGCATCTGAAGATTTTTAAGGTCTTGTAATACAGTGTCCTCTTCAATGAAGGTAATTAGTAGGAAGTTACTTCCTTCTACCGGCTGGATATCAATCATATAGTTACCGGCATCACCAGTAGTTTCACGAAGACCATATCCAATTTTATAAAGTTCATCATTAATATTAGAATACAGGGAATCCAAATCTTCGTCTAATAAAGTAGCAGACAAAAAAGAGGAATCCGGGTGGGCGATAATGGTAGCACTTCTCATGTCGTACAAGAAGGAGGTACCTTCATCCATGATTTTAATGTTGGATACCTT
>JAFPAZ010000192.1 GCA_017390645.1 Lachnospiraceae bacterium | reverse complement strand
TGTTATTATGAGCATTTTTGCGGGAGCACTTTCGGATAGGTTTGACAAGAAAAAGACCATGCTTGTTTGTGATTTGCTGGCAGCATTGAGTACGATGACAGTATTGGTACTGTATCTTACAAATAATCTTGTGGTATGGCACCTTTATGCAGTAAATGCTGTTT
The DNA here is from genome assembly GCA_017390645.1 of Lachnospiraceae bacterium. The sequence goes on along the minus strand of JAFPAZ010000192.1, from coordinate 2,092 downwards.
CCGGACTGATGAATACAGTGCAGCAACCGGCCTCCGAGGTAGCAACAACCCTTCTGATTCCTAAAAAACAGTATCAGAGAGCAAGTGGACTACAATCTCTTTCCAGATCCCTTATTTCTATTTTAAATCCATTGTTTGCTACGGCACTATATGGTCTGGCGGGATTGGAACTGGTAATTGCCCTTGATTTAGGAAGCTTTGTCGTTGCTTTTCTGGCACTTTTTTTCTTAATAAAGATTCCGGATATATCCGGAGACAAAAATGAGAGTATTATGATACTGGCAAAAGGCGGGATTGAATATCTGAAGAACACACCAATGATTCTCACTATGATTTTGTTTATGTCAGGAATCAATTTGGTTGCTTCAGCATTTGATGCAGTTTTGCCGGGATTTGTAATTCCAAATCCTAAAGGGGGTACTGTTATGCTTGGTGTAGTGACTTCCTTTGCGGGGATTGCCATGATTTTTGGAAGTATATTGGTGTCAGTACTTCCAAAACCAAAGAATCGTATGAAGGTCGTATATATCACCATGTTGATATCGTTGGGTATCGAGAATTATATGATGGCATTTTGTCGAGAACCCTGGCTATGGTGTCTTGGTCAAGTGATTGGCTGGATTCTGGTTCCGGTAATGAGTGCGAATTATGATGTTATTTTTCGAAGTACTGTACCAATTGAACTCCAGGGGAGGGTATATGCATGCAGAAATACATTGCAGTTTTTTACCATTCCGATTGGACTTTTTCTTGGAGGATTTATGGTAGATGATATCTTTGAGCCTTTTATGGAAATGTACCAAAGTAACGCAGGTCTTGCCTTTTTGTTTGGAAATGGGAAAGGCTCAGGTGCAGCCGTTGCCATGTTCGTTCTAGGCATAGCAGGAACTCTTCATTGCCTTATTTTTGGCAGAAAATTGAAAAGATTTAAATATAAGGACAATTAGTTATTTTATAAGGTCAAGATGACTTATTGTTAAATTTAGTGGGTGGGTTCAAATGAACCCACCTTTAGATTCTGATGGATGTGAATCTGCCAGGATTCGAGCGATACTAAGAAAGGAACGTCCAAAGAAATACAGGCTTGCCATAATCCAGCTTCAGCAGCTTTGTGATGAGTGTAAAGAAAAGGGTGTTGAAGCAGAACTTATCATAGAAGGAGAATTATCAAAGGTACCTGAAAAATATCTGGAAATAATTCTACAGATTGATGAAGAATTTGAAGTTATTGGTTGTGCTGTAAACGGAAAGGAAGCCATAGAACTGGCAAAGAAGGAAGCACCGGATGTATTTCTTATGTATTGTCAAGGCAGTTGCCCAGGGTCTGTCCAACAAGGAAATATCAGAAAAACTATTTATCAGTGAAGGAACTGTTAAAAATTACATTACTTCCATACTTGCAAAAGAAGATTTATCCCATCGAACAGCACTGGCTGTGTATTATCTGACAGGCAAAAAGCCGGGAATATAGTGAATGTGATAAATTATCTCAAAATGATTATAACAAATAATTCCATAGAACTGGAGAACTTAAAAAAATGAAAGCAGAGAATGAAATGATAACAAAAGAAGCAGCGTTGCAATACGGATTGACTTTTCCGGATACCTATCAAGACGCTCCGTTTCATGATGCAAACTGGCAGTTAATTAGAGTGAAAGGAAACCAAAAGGCATTTTTGTGGGTATATGAAAAAAATGGCTATATTAACCTGAATGTAAAAGTAAGCCCGGAGTGGCGAGACTTTTGGCGAAATACATTTTCTTCTGTCATTCCCGGCTATCATCAGAATAAGGAACACTGGAATACGATTATTTTAGATGGAACAATTCCGGACGCTGATGTAAAACGGATGATAGCAGAAAGCTATGATTTGGTTACAGATAGTCCTTCAAAAAGAATATATGAAGCAGTAAAAAAGATTCCAAAGGGACGTGTAGCAACATATGGGCAAATTGCCGAATGGGCTGGAGATAAAAATATGGCAAGAGCAGTAGGAAATGCTCTGCATAAAAATCCAAACCCGGATGAAATACCATGCTTTCGAGTAGTAAATGCCAAAGGAGAGCTGGCAGGAGCCTTTGCTTTTGGAGG
>JAFPAZ010000191.1 GCA_017390645.1 Lachnospiraceae bacterium | reverse complement strand
CGGAAAATGCCGCGACTGCTCTAAAAGTAGTCGAAGTGTTAAAAGAAAACTTCCCTTTCACAGAACTTCAGATAGCGGAAGGACTAAAAAACACAAAGTGGCCGGCACGATTTGAAATGATAGAAAAAGAGCCTTTGGTGATTCGTGATGGAGCTCATAATGAGAATGCAGCATTAAGGTTGAAGGAATCTTTGCAAAAATATTTTACAAAACCTCAATTTATATATATAATGGGTGTATTGAAAGATAAGGAATATGAAAAAATCATTGATATTATGGCGCCTATGACGGAATTAGTCTATGTGATTGCTCCGAAGAACGAACGGGCTTTGCCGGCAGAAGAATTGAGAGCTGCATGGGAGAAACATAATAAAAAAGTAATAGTGGCAAAAGATGCAAAAGAGGCATTGAAACTGGCATTACATGTTTATGGCGAAGAAAGTGGAATTTTATGCTTTGGCTCCCTGTCTTTTATGTCGGAACTTACAAGCGCCTGAATGATGGTGAAACGTTATGAAATATTTCGTAAATCATTGAGGCTTATGAATATTGAGGATAATAGTATGAACAGAGTAGATAAGATTCGAAATCACAGCTTGTATCTTCAGATGAAAGACAGGCTGGAAGAATTAGAAAAAGACAGAATATTTTGCATCCATAATGAGGAACATTCCTTTGATGTGGCAAGGATTGCTTATATTATGAATTTAGAGCAGAATTTAGGGCAGGAAAAAGAAATGATTTATTCCATGGCCCTCCTTCATGATTTGGGAAGAGTGAAGGAATATGAAGAAGGACTTGACCACCATGTTATGAGCGCTGAAATTGCAGAGAAAATATTAGTAGAATGTGATTTTACCATGGAAGAATGTGTTAGGATAAAAGAAGCCATATCCCTTCACCGGAGGAAGGCATGTCCGGATACGAAAAATGTATTATGTAGACTGCTTTACGTGGCGGATAAGGCATCACGAAATTGTAAATTTTGTAAGGCTAAGGACGAATGCTATTGGTCTCAGGAAGAAAAAAATCAGAAGGTTACGTATTAGGTGAGGATTTTCAGTAGCTGTTCCTGTGGGAGCAATAACGGTTTTGTGTATTCGATGACGAGGAAGAGGAATGTTCGATTCTGGTTCGAGATACATTAGAAGGGAATAAAAAGGTATGAAGATAGGAAAGAAAGAGTTTGACTTAGAACATGATGCGTATATTATGGGAATCTTAAATGTTACCCCGGATTCCTTTTCGGATGGTGGGAATTATAACGATATGGATAAAGCATTGTTTCATGCAGAACAGATGATAAAGGACGGGGCTGCGATTCTAGACATCGGAGGAGAATCCACAAGGCCGGGGCATATCAAGATTAGTGAAGAAGAAGAAATTTCAAGAGTATGTCCTATTTTAGAAACCATGAAAAAAAATTTTGATGTTCCTCTTTCTTTGGATACTTATAAGTCTGAAGTTGCAAAAGCAGGGATTTTAGCAGGGGCTGACCTGATTAATGATATCTGGGGATTAAAATGGGATGGCAAGATGGCAGAAGTGGTGGCAAAAGCAAAAGTGCCGGTATGCCTGATGCATAACAGAGAAAAAGAAAATTATAATGATTTTCTTATGGATGTAAAAAAAGATTTAAAAGAAAGCGTTTCCATTGCCCAGGCAGCAGGGATTTTGGATGAAAATATTTTACTGGATCCGGGAATCGGTTTTGCCAAGAATTATGAACAGAATTTAACGCTTATGAATCATCTGGAAGAATTAAAAGAACTAGGGTATCCTGTGTTGCTTGGGACTTCCAGGAAAAGAATGATTGGTTATGCGTTGGACCTTGAAGTAGACGAAAGGGAAGAAGGAACCATGGCAACCACGGTAATGGGACTGATGAAAGGTGCCAGCATATTTCGCGTACATCACGTATTGGGCAACTACAGGGCTATGAAAATGACTCAGACGATATTGCAGGCAAAATAAGTGGAAAGTCTTAAAAGTGAAGAATTCGATTAAGAGAAAAAAGATTGCCTTTTATGAAAAGAAATG
>JAFPAZ010000190.1 GCA_017390645.1 Lachnospiraceae bacterium | reverse complement strand
CCGGTAACATACAGTAGTCCGGTAGAACCACCGAAACCGGAAACCGGAGCTAATGTAAATTTAGTACAGCCGACATCTTATGTGGGAGGTACAAATAATTCAGGAAATACTTCTTATGGAAGAACAGCATCTTCTGTACCGGCAGAACAGCCAATACCCGGATTTGGAGCACCGAAAGGAAATTCGGCGAAGAAGGAAAAGAAAAAGAAAAAAAAGACAGGGCTTGTTGTATTTTTGGTAATTGTTTTACTTATAGCAGCAGGAGCCGCAACTGTTTTTGTTTTAGATAAACAAGGTGTGATTGATATTCTTCCAAAAGAAGAGAAAAGTACATATAAAGAAGCCATTGATTTATATGTAAAAGGTATTGAAGAACAGGAAATCGATACCTTTTTAGATGCATATGGAAGCTTTTTGGTAGAAGAATTTGCGGATGGTGAAGGTGAAGAATACCTAGAAGAAGTATATGAAGAATATGAATCAGAAGCAGGTTCCGATTTAAAGATTTCTTATGAAGTAACTAAAGAAAAGCAATACACAGAATCTAAATTGGCGGACTTACAGGAAGATTTAGAAGATGATTACGATTTTAAGGGAACGATAGAAGAAGCTTATGATATCACCACTGAGTTTACCATTAAAGGTGATGATGGAGAAACAGATGACAGAGTGAAGTTCCTTATAGTAAAAATTGAAGGTCAGTGGTATCTGGCAGAATTTTAGGGTTAATACAGTAGCAAAAGAACGTTCAGAGTCCGGAATCGGAAGTTATTTTGATAGGATTTTGGACGTTTTTTGCAAAATCAAAAGGAAGTTAAGTATATGAACAAGAGGATATTGATATGTACGGCTTCAACGGGGCAAGGACATAATACGGTTGCATTTTCTTTGAAGGATGAACTAGAGCAGCTGGGATATGATGTAGCCATTATGGAACCGATGAAACAAAAAAATGAACATCTTGGAAATTTTATAGATGGTGGATATAAATTACTGGCAACTAAGATGCCGAAAGTTTATAGCGGATTATATAAAGTGACCAATTATGAAATGGTAGATGTCAGGGTAAACCGATGGATTGATAATTTCATGAATGGTGGCTTAGAAGATTTGGTGAAAACCTTTGATCCTGCATTGATTATCTCAACCCACCCTTTACTTGTAAAGCAGATTTCGGAAGTGATATCCAAGGGCGAAGTGCATTCGAAGTTTTTGTCTGTGGTTACGGATTTTCAGGCGCATCAGGCATATATTTGTGACAGGATTGACGGGTATATTGTGGGAAGCCTTCCTACGAAAAGGGATTTGGTGGAAAAAGATATTGACCCAAAGATTATTTATCCTTATGGAATCCCGATTCGGAAAGATTTTTCTAAAGTAGATGGAGTTTACCAGAAATCTGACCTTTTCACTTTGCTGATTATGGGTGGAAGTATGGGAATGAAAGCCATAAAAAAGGCCCTGGCAAATATCCTGGACATGGAAGAAATTTTGAGAATTTTTGTTGTATGTGGCGCTAATGAGGAATTAAAAGAGGAATTAGAGAAACTTTTAAGCAAGTATTATGGAAAAAAACAGGTAGAAATATTTGGGTATGTTGATAAAGTAAATGAATTGATGGCGATTTCAGATGTCATTGTGACAAAACCGGGAGGACTTACTGTGACAGAAAGTCTTACCATGCGTCTGCCTATGATTATCCCTTATTACATTCCGGGACAGGAAGAGGAAAATACCGAGGTGATGTCAGCGGAAGGAGTTGCCATGGAAACAGACATTGCGAAATTGGATGAAACCATCGCAAAATTAATGCAAAAGCCTTCCTTGT
>JAFPAZ010000189.1 GCA_017390645.1 Lachnospiraceae bacterium | reverse complement strand
TCTAATAAGAAGTCTTTTGCGAAAGTACCATCCTGGATGTCTTGTAATACTTTCTTCATGGCTTTCTTAGTGTCTTCTGTAATAATCTTAGGTCCAGTGATGTAATCACCATATTCAGCAGTGTTAGAAATAGAATATCTCATTCCTGCGAAACCTGATTGGTAAATTAAGTCTACGATTAACTTCATTTCGTGGATACATTCGAAGTATGCATTTCTTTCATCGTATCCAGCTTCTACTAATGTTTCGAAACCAGCCTGCATTAATGCACAAACACCACCACAAAGAACTGCCTGCTCACCGAAAAGGTCAGTTTCAGTTTCAGTTCTGAATGTAGTTTCAAGAACACCAGCTCTTGCTCCACCGATTGCTAAAGCGTATGCTAAAGCTACATCCTGAGCCTTACCAGTTGCATCCTGATGAACTGCTACTAAACAAGGAACACCCTTACCAGCCTGATATTCACTTCTTACAGTGTGTCCAGGTCCCTTAGGAGCAACCATAGTTACGTCAACGTTCTTAGGTGGAACGATTTGTCCAAAGTGAATGTTGAAACCATGAGCAAACATAAGCATGTTTCCTTCTTCTAAGTTTGGTTCAATAGATTCTTTGTATAATTTAGCCTGTAATTCATCATTGATAAGAATCATGATGATATCAGCCTTCTTTGCAGCTTCTGCTGCTGTATAAACTTCAAATCCCTGAGCTTCTGCTTTCGCCCAAGACTTACTTCCTTCGTATAAACCGATGATTACATGAGCACCAGACTCTTTTGCATTTAATGCGTGAGCATGTCCTTGGCTACCATAACCAATCACTGCGATGGTCTTTCCATCTAATAAAGATAAGTTACAATCTTCCTGATAAAAAATCTTTGCCATTGTTTTTTCCTCCTAGTATGTATAAATTACTCGCTGTTTGGCTTACAGCATGCTATGGTAATGTGGGAATATCCCTGCGATTACTATCAAACTTAATTAATTCCTCTGGTTAATCCGGTAAGTCCTGTACGAACTAACTGACTGATTTCGAAATCCTTTAACAAAGTAATGAAAGCATCTACTTTATTAATGTTACCAGTTAACTCAATCATAAGAGAATCTACACTTACGTCTACAATCTTTGCTCTGAAAATATCTGCAATTGCAATGATTTCCTGTTTTTGTTTATTGTTCGCTTTTACTTTAACTAAAACTAATTCTCTGCAAACAGACTTTCCTTCTTCTAAGACAATAATATCGACCACATCTTCTAATTTATTTAACTGCTTACTAATTTGTTCTAAAATCTGGTCATCACCGCTCACGGCAACCGTCATTCTGGAGTATTTAGGATCCTGAGTAACACCTACCGTTAAACTGTCGATATTATAACCTCTTCGACTAAATAATCCGGCTACTCGGCTCAACACACCAGATGTGTTATCTACTAACAGTGAAAGAATTACTTGTTTCATACCGAAAACCGCCTTTCTATTTTACTTGTCGTATATAATTTCACAACTTCTATTTTATCAATAAGGATTTTTTTTGTCAATATATTATTCCAATTATTCAAAAAACATTATTATTCCAATTATTCAAAAAACATTCCATCCATGTCTTATATAAAAAATACAGGATAAAATAAGCGGAAACTATACCGTCTCCGCCTATTTTATTTAAAACATAATCTTCATTGACATTCTTTTCGTTTCCTACTTCTACTCTGTCCATACAAATTCATCTGCAGTTGCAATGCCATTCGTAATAGCATCATTCTTCATTTCTGTATACATTACTGCAAAAGATGACTCCATATATGGATTTACCCAGAAAGTTAAAATACCACAGGTACAACATCCGGATAAAAGTAACCAGCCCAAAAACGATAATTCCATTACAAAAATATCAAACTTATGACCATTCGTCATTTCCTTTGATAATTCTAACGCTCTTTTAATATCAATATCCGGATTCTCCGCTACTATATATGGAACCAGGTAATACTTATAGGACGCAATGATTCCCGGAATAAGAAACAACAAATACCCTAACCATATACGCAGATGATATAATAACATAACCTTTACACGCTGCATATATTTTCCACCTGTAAATCCGTCAAATATTAACCCAATAGTTTCATTAGGATCTTCCACATTTTCTAGAAACAGTTTCTTCTTACCCAACTGTATAATGGAACCCACAAATATATTGTAAACCATACCTATTAATAAAGTCACCAAAAGTATAATCGTTGCCATTGCAAACGTAGCACCAAGAATTTCCAATATTCCTTCATTAATTTTCCCGGTTTCTATATCAAATATTTCTTTATAATTAATTTTCCCGGTTTCTACATCAAATATTTCTTTATAATTAATTTCCCCAGTTTCTATATCAAATATTTCTTTATAATTAATTTTAGACCCGCCTATGGTAATGGCCGCGCTACCACTTCCACTACTGAAATTAAAACTACTGTTTCCTCCTAGCAAATTTGCAACAAAACTTGCCAAAACCAGAATCCAGAAATTCGTTTTTACGATTTCTTTTCCTCGTTCTTTATAACTTATTCTGTCAAAAAACATACCCTTGCCTCCTTTTATTCATAAAATAGCTTATAAAAAAATCTAATGTATCAATAAAACTAAGTCAATTATATCATGCCTTATATACAGGAACAAAATATTTTCATAATTTTCCCATAAATTTTGTGCATCTATGTTACTATTCACCTGTAAAAAATAACGCCTCTATCACTTTTCCCTGTTTTGCGAGGACCAACATCATGTTTTTTTATAAGCATGAAAAAATGACCTTTTGACCTATGTATCATATGATGGGTTTATTTTATCGATTTATTACAATCATTACAGTTGTAAATCTTTTTATTCATCATTTAGAAGCTTTTGTACTACTTCAACTGCTTCCTGTGCATCTTTTGAATAACCGTCTGCACCAATTTCTTCTGCAAAACTTTGTGTAATAACTGCTCCACCAATCATAATCTTTGCATCTATGTTCTCTTGCTTTGCATACTCGACTACTTCCTTCATTCTCATCATAGTAGTCGTCATAAGTGCCGATAATCCAATCACACTGGCTTGCTGTTCCTTCGCCGCCTGGATAATTTCTTCCTTTGATACATCTTTTCCTAAATCAATTACTTTATATCCATAGTTTTTTAACATCAAAGCTACAAGATTTTTTCCAATATCGTGAATATCTCCTTCTACTGTAGCAATAACCACTGTAGCTTTTTCTTTTACATCCTCGTTATTTTGTAACAATGGCTCTAAATATTCTATGGCTTTCTTCATTGTTTCAGCACTGGCAATTAGTTGAGGAAGGAAGTATTTTTGTTGATTAAAGAGTTCTCCTACGTAATTAATGGCCGGAATCAGTTCTTCATTCATAATACTATCCGGTTGCTTTTGTTTTTTCAATTCATTCTCAACCAAATCCAAAATGTTTTTTTTGTTTCCTTTCACCACAGCTTCAAATACTTCTCTCGTTTCCACACTCTTTGAAGCGGTTTCTACTATCTTTTTTTCTTCCGATGACGTGGCATTGGCCTTATTGATATATCTAAGATCGGCTCCTTCCTTATTCAAAAGCAGATCTGATGCAAAGGCAATATTCATTAACAATTCCTGGGAAGGATTTGCGATAGCCATAGTCAGTCCTTTGGAAATAGCCATAGTCAAAAATGCTGTATTAATATATGGTCTTTGAGGAAGACCGAAAGAAATATTGGAAAGTCCGCAAATCGTAGCCAATCCAAGAGTGTCTTTACAATAGGCAATCGTTTCAAAACATTCCAAAGCTGCTGTTTTATTTGCACCTACTGTAGCAACCAACCCATCTACCACAATATCCTCCTTATTCATCCCTGCCTGCAAGGCTGCATCCATAATGGTATGAATAATCCTCTTCTTTTCTTCTAAATCTTTCGGAAGTCCTTGGTCCGATAACGGAAGTAAAACAAACATAGCTCCATATTTCTTAGCAATGGGAATCAACTGCTCTACTTTCCCTTTTTCCAAAGAAATGGAATTAATCAAAGCACGTCCGGGATATATTCTTAAGGCAGCCTCAATGATATCTACATGGCTTGAATCGATACATAATGGCAGGTTTACTGCATTGGAAACTTCTGTTATCACATTTAACATCATTTCTTTCTCGTCGATTCCATTCATCCCCATATTAATATCAAGAATGTCTGCACCATTTTCCTCTTGTTCTTCTGCCATTTGAAGTACCAGTTCCAGCTTTCCTTCTTTTAATTCTTCCTGCAGTTTCTTCTTTCCAGTTGGATTAATTCGCTCTCCGACCACCATAAATGGTCCATCTAATTTTATCTCAACTGTTTTTCTTTCAGAAGTCAACAGACGCTTCTTTTCTTTATTGACCTCTGGTGCTGACAAATCCTTTGTTTGTTCTTTTAGTTTTTGAATATGTAAAGGGGTCGTTCCACAACATCCACCAAGAATCCCCGCTCCAGCCTCTATTAATAATTTTCCATATCCTGCAAATTCTTCCGGTTCCATTGGATAAATCGTTTTTCCATCCTGCAAAACAGGAATTCCGGCATTCGGTTTCGCTATAATTGGCACATTAGCATATTCTTTCATAGCTTTTACCAATGGTATCATTTCTTCTGGTCCAGCTGAACAATTTACTCCCACAGCATCAGCCCCAAGACTCTGCAATACAACCATGGCAGTAGCGGGATCTGTTCCATATAAAGTTCTTCCATCTTCATTATATGACATAGTTACCATAACCGGTAATTGGCTGACCTCTTTCACAGCAATCAAACAGGCTCTTGTTTCCTGCAGGCTCATCATGGTCTCCACTACAAACAAATCCACACCCGCTTCTTCCAGATATATTACCTGTTCCTTATATACATCCACCAACTCTTCAAAGGTCATAGTTCCCATCGGGTATAACTGCTGGCCTGTCATCGTCAGGTTTCCAGCTACATACCCGTTTCTTCCTACTGCCTCTTTGGAAATTGCCACTAATTCGTGATTCATCTTCTGTATTTCAGACTCTAAACCATATTCTGCTAATTTTATACGATTCGCACCAAAAGTTGGTGCATACACAATGTCAGTTCCTGCTGCAACATAACTTCTTTGTAGTTCGAGCATTACTTCTTTATGTTCTAAAATCCACTGTTCCGGGCATGCCCCCACCGGCATTCCCGCCTTCATCAGGTTGGTTCCGGTGGCACCATCCAAATAAACCGGACCTCTTAGTAATAATGAATTCCATTGTTCTTTTGTCATTTTATCTATTCTCCTTATCAAATCAAACCTTAATGGGTAATTGCGAAATTATAATATTTTATGTGAAAGTGATTTAAAAGTAACTATCAAATATTTATATATATGATGGTACATTTCTTTGGTTTCTTTGTCAAGTGAACCTGTAAAGGATATTTTCAAAAGATCTAAATCATAACCCTAGTATCAAGCAAATAGTACCATTTCCCGGCACTTTTTATCCAGCCTGTCCTCATTTCGCCGCTTTCCCCAAAATAATACCACTTCCCCGCACTTTTTATCCAGCCGGTCTTCATTTCGCCACTTTCCCCTAAATAATACCACTTCCCCGCACTTTTTATCCAGCCGGTCTTCATTTCGCCACTTTCCCCTAAATAATACCACTTCCCCGCACTTTTTATCCAGCCAGTCT
>JAFPAZ010000188.1 GCA_017390645.1 Lachnospiraceae bacterium | reverse complement strand
TCCATATCCATCAAGAATCATTAGTACTGTTGGTTTCTTATTCATTGTTTTTATCCAATCCTTTCGTTCTTCATTTCTCCAATCTATATCATAGCACAAAAGTACGATTTTGCAATTCTTTTTTCGTATTTTTCTCTTTTGCATCACTCAACATATGTTTTTAATAGTTTCACAATTATCTAAACATCAAAAATACAAGCACCATCAGAAACCGCATATCGTTATGGTTATTCTTATTATAATCTGCCTTTTTTACCGAATCTTTTTTTTCCCTGTTTATGTTTTTCTTATTTTTTTCTTTTTGCTTCATGCAAACAGGATCTACTTCATAAATCGTGTCTTCTTCCATCACAAGATTTTCATTCATAAACTACCGGCACCTTTCATAAATTATATTAATAATATTTAGTATATGTAACGAAAGGAAATGTGACATTTCAGAAAGGAATGATTTTATGGAAAATAAATCATATAGTCAAAATACAGATTCTTTTTATTCTTCCCCCTACTCCATGTTCGAAGAGGCATTACCCTTTTTGAATCAATCCCTACAAATACCTTTTGCTATTTTCCTTAAGATAAATGAAATGAAATATCTAATGGGACAACAAGGAAAAGGAGAATATTTAAGTGCCTGTTCCGTAAATCCAAACGATTATGAAAGTATGCTTTTTTCTATGCGTAAAAGAGCCAACCCTGCTCAGGCAGCCAAACTGGATATGATGTTGCAAATGATGCAAGCAATGAAGCTATTCCGCACATACCAATCTGTTTTATCAACAACCGGAAAGAATCCTGAAAATGATGTCATTTCAACTCTTGCCGGCAGTTCAGGAATCAGTCCTGATATGATTGAGCTTCTCATGCAGACTTTAAAACCCTCTCATCAGGATAACCAATCTCAATCCTGAAATATGGTGCAGAAAATTCTATGATACAAGACCTTCTTCCTGCCATCATATTTAAAGCAAGCATGTCATAATTCATGGAAATATAAAAATTATAAAACCAAATAATTATAAAAAAGAAAGGAATTTTTATGTTACAGTCCATTAAGAATAACCCTGAATTTTCCTCCATCAATCCCAAAAAACTAGAACTAATAGAAGACTTCGTGAAACAAAACGAAGGAAAAAAAGTACAGGAATTAATTCCCCAATTTATTGCCTTAAAATCCAAAATGGTTCAAATGGGACTCTCCTTCACACCTGCCGAAAGTGAATTAATGCTAAATGTTCTAAAACAATCCATGACACCAGACGAACAAAAAAGAGTCGAACAAATGCAGAATATGGTTCATAATAAAAAAAACGATTTTTAATTTTAAAAAACTGACCTTAAAAAGCTAGATTTTACTACTGCTTTTAAGGTCAGTTTATTGTCCACTTACTTAAAAAATCCCCCGGAATATTACTTTTATCTAATATTCCAGGGATTTTACTTACATAGATTCTGTTTTTACATAACCCAAACCACAAGTGTCAGGTTACCACGCCGGCATGAACCATCTTATTTCATTACAATATTAATAATCTTTCCCGGAACATAAATCTCTTTGATGATATTTCCAGTCAACTTATCTGCAATGGCTTCTTTTCCCTTTGCAATTGCAGAATCTTTTGATTCGTCTGTTGCAATTAAGACAGTTCCTTTTGTCTTTCCGTTTATCTGAACTGCGATTTCAATTTCATTATCTTTCATAGCTTCTTCATCGCATACAGGCCAACCTGCATCAAATACAGAACCAGTTTCCCCTAATTCTTCCCATAATTCAGCACTAACATGAGGAACGAAAGGAGCCAATAAAACAACCGCTGTCTTTAATGTTTCCTTGTCAATTCCTTGGGTCTTCGCCATATCATTTAACTTATTATTGTATTCCATAAATCCGGAAACTACAGTATTTAAGCTAAAGTTTTCAAGACGAGTGGTAATATCGTAAATCATCTTATTACGAATCTTAACCAACTCCCCGGTTTCAGGTGCATTTAAATCTTTATTGTTCATTACCAACTGATAGAAACGATTGATGAAACGATAAACTCCATCGATACCTCTTTCATCCCATTCAGAATCCAATTCCGGTGGTCCAACGAACAATTCATATAATCTCAAGGAATCACAACCATAATCACGAACCAAATCATCCGGTGAAACTACATTCCCCTTAGACTTACTCATCTTAATACCATTTTTACCGGTAATCATACCTTGATTGAATAACTTGGTAAACGGTTCATCAAAATTAACCACTCCGATATCATATAAGAACTTCGTGTAGAATCGGGAATACAATAAATGAAGTACTGCATGTTCTACACCACCGATATACATGTCTACCGGTAAGTATTTCTTCGCTTTTTCTTTGGAGACTAATTCATTTTTGTTCTTAGAATCCACATATCTTAAGAAATACCAACTAGAACCAGCCCATTGTGGCATGGTGTTTGTTTCTCTCTTTGCAGGCTTTCCACAGTTTGGACAAGTCGTATTTACCCATTCTGTAATGTCTGCAAGTGGAGATTCTCCGGTACCTGTCGGCTGATAGCTTTCTACCTCTGGTAATAATAAAGGAAGTTCTTCTTCCGGTACAGGAAC
>JAFPAZ010000187.1 GCA_017390645.1 Lachnospiraceae bacterium | reverse complement strand
TGTTGTGCATAAGTATCCTGATTATTTTTTATGGATGTACTTTTATCTGCTTCCACTGTAACATCGGAACTCGTTTTTGTATCTTCTGACTCATTCTTCGTATCCACCGTTTTTCCTGTATCCGCTACCGTAAATGGATCTCTTACGGTATCCTGTGTCTGGAAAGGTACTCTTTGAGTTGAACTTGAAGTGGCAGAATTTGAAGTCTGGAACTGATTTTGATTTTTCTTCGGTTCTTCAGGTCCGGTCTGTTGGCTGGTACTTTGATTTTTTTCTTCTGTAGTTTCTTTTTTCGTACTGATTCCTTCTTCCGGCTTTTCTTCACTCTTTATTTCCGTAGTGGTAATTTCTTTTGAAGATTCCACCGTATTCTCCTTTGTGGTGTTTTCTTCTGTCGTAATTTCTTCTGTGGTGTTTTCCTCTGTGGTACTTTCTTCTGTGGTGTTTTCTTCCGGTGGCACTTCCTCCTCTTTTCTTTCATAGGAAATCAGATGTTCCACCTTTTTATTATCATAACTTTCGCCCTGATAAATGCCCATTTCATTCCCTGCCAAATAAATAGTCTGTGGAGTGGTGTCAAAAAGATTAAGCCAAATCAGTTTCTTACCTTCCGTACAATTTGGAGTTTTTACCACATTATCTTGGAACACAAAGGAATTTCCATTTAAAGTCACTGCATTTAAATGAATAAAGGTAGATGCCAGCTTTTCACCCTCTATGGTAATCTGGTTTTCTAATATCTGGCAATCCTTTCCCCAGGTAGAACCATAATAATTAAATCCTACCTTTGTCAGATTTCCCTTAATATCAATGTCATTGTCCTTCACATAAGCTACATTATACCCGATTTCTGCCACATTCCCATTAACCGTAATGTCGTTTTTCACTGCATAACAATCACGGGAAAACACTCTGTTTAATGGTTCCTTGGACACTACCGTATTATGGTAATATTTACAGTTTCCATCAAAAATTACATCCATACCAATTCCTTCATAAGATTCTATGGTAATGGAATTGTCAAAAACTTCATTGGAATCACTGGTACAGGCAGCTGCACGAACCACACCCGTCAAAGCTCTTCCATCCCCAGGATTCTGTGACTTCATAATAATCTCATTGTTATAAATTTGGGAATTCATGAGAGTTTTTCCAAGGGTAAAACATGCCCAGTCCACTGTACCTGTAATCTTATTGTCATGAATTTGAATGTTATCACATTGGTTCGAAGTATCATATCCTACGGTAATACAAATATCCCGGACAAATTCACATCGGTCTGCAATGATTTCATTATCATGAATGTCCACATTATTTACATGACTAGTGGTAGCGCCTTGGCTAAAGATAGCAATGATTTCGTCCTTACAATCTGAATACAAATAATTGTTATAAAACTCAGCATTTTCACTTCCACCATTCCAGATATCCCGAAAACCGACACATCCGCCGTACCAGGCACCTGCCTTATCAATGAGTCTGCAGTTTCTAACAGTAACGTTAGACCAGTCAACATAAAAATCCAGAATACTATATTCAAATTTTTTAGATTCCATTTGCGATATGACAGTATCCGGTATGGTAAACTCACACCCTTCCAGCAATACCTGATCGATGTATTTAAATCCCCATTGAGTTTTATATTTCTGGTCGGAAGCAGTTTTTAGTATCTCTCTGGTTTCCACATTTAGGTTTCTTATGGTAATATTTTTCGATTTTTTTTCTGTATTACTTCCGGAGAACGTAATAAAATGTTCCTGATAGTTTTTTTCTTTTCTGTAATCATCATCCGTAAATAACACGCTATGATTTCCTTCAATGGTAACCCCTTCTAAGTTCCAAAAGAATAATTGGTCATCAATCTTATATTCACCCTTTTTGAAAACAACGGTTTTCGCCCCGGAAGTTATGGCTGCATAAACAGCATCGCGGTCGTCCACAGTTCCATCCCCTTTGGCACCGTACTGTTTTACGTTTATGGTATTATTTTCAATTATCATAACTGCCCGAAAACCATTGTTTAATTCAATTACTTTTCTCTCATCCGCTGTTTTCTTGGAATTTTCAAAGATCTGATATAATGCCCCGCCA
>JAFPAZ010000186.1 GCA_017390645.1 Lachnospiraceae bacterium | reverse complement strand
TACTCGTATGCACTCAAAGTAATATCATCAATTACCGCATTCTTTACTTCTAAATAATGAATCGTATTCTTCATTATCTGACATAAACAAGCATCCAAATTTGTAAATGCCATTTTTCTTATCAATCCCATATTTTTTATCTCTTTACGATTTGCTTCCATAAAATCTGCAATATAAATAATCTTTTCCAGAGTTGTCATATCTTCTTTTCCGGTAGTATGATAAGTGATGGCAGAGAGTATTTCCGGGTCTTCCACCCCATATTTCTTTTTTGCATAGAAAGCTCCAAGCTTACCGTGAAGCAATTCAGGATTCGCATATTCGTACTCACTAATCGATAATTGATTTTCCCGGCAAAGTTTAATTTTTTTCTCTGTGGACAAATACTTGGCACAATCATGCAGCAGACCTGCAACAGCAGCTTTTTCAATATCCACATCATAACACATTGCCATACAGGCAGCAGTATATTCTACTCCAAGAGAATGCTCAAATCTTTTCGGAGACAGTTTTTTCTCCAGTTTTTCACGCATCTCAATTCGATTCATATTTTCATCAGTCCTTACTTCTTTTCTAACTTATTTGAATTGGCAGCTACTTACTATTCGTTGTCTGATATAATTTACGAGTCAATGCATACTCTTCCACTTCTTTGGGTAAAAGATAACGGATGGAACGTCCATTACGAACTCTTTTTCTGATGTTATGGGATGAAATTTCTAAACTTGGAGTAAGCAAAGGAAATATTTTTCCAAAAGGATATTTTTCCAATAAATACTCGATTTGAGCCTCTAATTCAGACTCTGCAATGTGATCTCTTCCTGCCGCTAAAATAACCGCATATCTTAATATTTCATCTGGTTCCTTCCATGATTCAAAATGATACAATGAATCCGCTCCCATAATAAAATAATACTCATGTTCCGGGTGTTCCTCTTTTAACTGCCGAACCGTATCCACGGTATAAGTGTATCCTTCTCTTTCCATTTCTAATAGAGACAATTCAAAGTGAGGATTGTCTTTAATCGCCAATTCAACCATATTAATGCGGTCCTTCGCAGATACATTGCTGGAAATATTTCGATGGGCAGGTTCCTTTACCGGCATAATAAGAACCTTGTCCAAATCAAAATCCTCATAGGCAGTTTCTGCCAATAACAAGTGCCCATTATGAATTGGATTAAATGTACCGCCCATAATACCAATTTTCACTTTTTCCTCCGTTCCTCCGTTTTATCAACGGCAATGCGTAGAATATACCAAAATTATGATGTCAAGCTCAATCTATGATACCATTTTTGCCCATATAGGAGCAATGCCAAGCATCTATAGACTATTGTGTACTTTTTTATCGCCTCGTTACTTTTTACTTTGGTAGTTCAATTTTTTTATTTTCTTTTGATTCCTTATATAGCACAATCTTTTTACCAATCACCTGCACCACTTGGGCTCTTGTTCGTTCAGCCAGCACATTGGCTATCTCTTTTGGATCATCCAGACAGTTTTTTAATACTGATATTTTAATTAGTTCTCTCTTATCAATAGCTTCTCGAATTGCTTCTGTTACTTCAGGAGTCAACGATGATTTTCCAATTTGAAAAATAGGATCGATGTTCATCGCCAATCCTTTTAGATAAGCTCTTTGCTTACTTGTCATAAAAATTCCTCCCTATCTTAACCAAAGTATCTTTGTTTGCGATAATTCACAACATTTCTTTTAAAGTAACACTGATATAAAGCATCTTAATTTATTTATAATACTCAAATTCCAAAGCGTATAGTTTTACAACGTCTCCATCCTGGATACCAAGTTCCTCTAACTGCGTCAAAATTCCTGTATCCTTCAGGAATTTCTGGAAGAAATCAAAACCTTTTTCAGAATCCAGATTTGTATATCCAAGCATTCTTTCAATTCTAGGTCCCTCTACAATAAATACGCCTTCTTCGTCGCCTTTTTCTACGGTAAATGGCTCTGTAGGATCGTCATATGAATCAAGATTATATTCCGGTTCAAATTCCACTACTGTCTGGTCAGCATCCTTTAACATACTGTTGATATGCCATAGAAGTTCCTTTACTCCTTGTCCACTTACTGCCGAAATTGGAAATACCTTCATACCTTCTTTTCCAAACTCTTCTTCCAACATGGAAATGATCACTTCCTGATCTTCTTCCGGCATGGCATCAATTTTATTGGCTGCGATTACTTGTGGCCGTTTTTCTAAATCCTTATTGTAAGACTTTAACTCTTCCAAAATAGTATGAATATCTGTGATAGGGTCTCTCCCTTCCGTAGATGCCGCATCCACCATATGAACCAACACCTTGGTTCGTTCAATATGTCTTAAAAATTCAAATCCTAGTCCTACACCCTGGGAAGCCCCTTCAATGATACCAGGAATATCCGCGATTACAAAACCTTCGTTTGGTGCTAAGTCTACCACCCCTAAATTAGGATTTAAGGTGGTAAAATGATAATTTGCGATCTTAGGCTTTGCATTGGTAACACGGGATAAAAATGTAGATTTACCTACATTAGGATATCCAACCAGGCCCACATCTGCAATTACTTTTAGCTCCAACTGAACCCATAATTCTCTTGCTTTTT
The DNA here is from genome assembly GCA_017390645.1 of Lachnospiraceae bacterium. The sequence continues at coordinate 758 of JAFPAZ010000186.1, read as the reverse complement.
GACCCGGCTGGGCATATTTTGGAACCTGCATGGTGGCAGTTGCATAATGCTGGTTTCCCTTACCACCACGACCACCTTTCAACAAAACAACAGGTTCCTTTTTATTTGACATATCCAGGATTACTTTTCCTGTTTCTGCATCTTTAATGACAGTTCCAGGTGGTACTTTTAAAACAATATCCGCTCCATCCGCTCCATGACAACGTTTTTTACCACCGTCTTCTCCGTTTTCGGCACAATATTTTCGAACATTACGAAAATCTACCAATGTATTTAATCCTTCGTCAACTACAAAAATTACATCACCACCACGACCACCATCACCGCCATCCGGCCCGCCGTTTGGTACATATAATTCTCTCCGGAAACTCACATGGCCATCTCCGCCTTTACCGGAACGAATATATATTTTAGCTCTATCTGCAAACATTGTATCACCTCGTTTATATGAAAAAACGACTTCAAATCAATCTTGATTTAAAGCCGTTCATTAATTCTTAGTCGTTTGTTCTTGGGTAAACAGAAGCCTGCTTCTTGTCTCTACCCTTTCTTTCAAATTTAAGAACTCCATCTGTTAATGCGAATAAAGTATCATCTCCACCACGTCCAACATTCACACCTGGATGAATCTTAGTACCACGTTGTCTATATAAAATGTTACCAGCTTTAACAAATTGTCCATCTGCTCTCTTCGCTCCAAGTCTCTTAGATTCGGAATCTCTACCATTCTTAGTAGAACCAACACCCTTCTTATGAGC
>JAFPAZ010000185.1 GCA_017390645.1 Lachnospiraceae bacterium | reverse complement strand
TAACCAAGGGTGCAGTGGATGTTTTATTAGACAGAACCGTAAGTATTCGTACTTCCGAAGGCATCCTTCCTATGACAGAGGAAGAAAAACAAAAAATTGTAGATACCAATTTACAGTTTTCTGAGCAGGGATTGCGTGTATTAGCCTTTGCTTATCGAGAGGTAGATGAAAATCATACTCTTTCATTAGAAGAAGAATCTGATTATATCTTCCTTGGATTAATTTCCATGATGGACCCTCCAAGAGAAGAATCAAAAGATGCCGTTACCGACGCAAAACGTGCAGGAATCCGTCCGGTCATGATTACCGGAGACCATAAAATTACAGCTACAGCCATTGCAAAACAAATCGGTATTTTTGAAGATGGTGACCTGGCTGTGACAGGAATGGAACTGGATAAGATGACAGAGGAAGAATTAGATGCAAACATTGAAAAAATCTCTGTATATGCCCGTGTTTCGCCGGAAAATAAGATTCGTATTGTAAATGCATGGCAGAAGAAGGGAAATATTGTTGCCATGACCGGAGACGGTGTAAACGATGCTCCTGCCCTAAAGAAAGCAGATATCGGTGTTGCCATGGGTATTACGGGTACGGAAGTATCCAAGGATGCAGCAGCCATGATTTTAACCGATGATAATTTTGCCACTATTATAAAGGCAGTTGCCAATGGACGTAACGTTTACCGAAACATTAAAAATGCCATTCAATTCCTGTTATCCGGTAATATGGCGGGAATACTTTCTGTATTATATACTTCTCTTATGGCGTTACCGGTACCATTTGCACCAGTGCATCTGTTATTTATTAATTTATTAACAGATTCCCTTCCGGCCATTGCCATTGGTATGGAACCGGCAGAAAAAGATTTACTAAAACAAAAACCAAGAGATCCGAAAGAAGGAATTTTAACCAAGAAGTTCATGTCCAATATTTTACTGCAAGGTTTGTTGATTGCCATTTCTACCATGATTGCCTTCCATATAGGAAAGGATGCGGGAGGGGCAAAAGTTGCAAGTACCATGGCATTTGCAACCTTAACTGCAGCAAGATTGTTCCATGGATTTAATTTAAGAAGTGAACATTCCATCTTTAAAATCGGATTTAAGAAAAACTGGGCTAGCTTAGGAGCCTTTGTAGCAGGTATGGTATTCTTGAATTTAGTATTATTTGTACCACCATTAAGTAAATTGTTTGAAGTTACCGCTCTTTCAGGAAATCAGATTGGTATGATTTATTTACTGGCATTCATACCTACTGTTATCATACAGTTTGTGAAGGTAGTAAAGGACTTAAGCAAGAAGTAAAAAATTAGAATAATAAATCGAAAAAGACAAAAGTAGGAAAGCTATCACTTGTGTTTATAAATGAAACATGGGTGATGGCTTTTTATTATTTGAAAATATAGTTTGTGTTTAAAGATATCATTTTATTGTATGGAGAATGATGGTAGTTAAAAAATTTACTTCTTATTCCTCATCTTTAACCATTATAAAAGGTGCCGAAAAATTTTTTTGAATCTCTTTTTTTGGGATGTCAGAAATTCCTTGTACTTCCGGAAAGGATGTGCTAGAATCTCTTTTGTCTGGGGAAACAAGTGAAAATCTTGTACGAGCCCGTCGCCGTGAAGTACAAAAAAGAAGAATTAATCTTACCGAAAGCCACATGTTAGGGACAGCCATTGGAGAAAATCTGAGAAGGCGGATTAATTTAACTTAGGACTTATTGAGAATCATTAAGATATACAATGATTTATCAGAAATCGTTGAGGTATACAATGAT
>JAFPAZ010000184.1 GCA_017390645.1 Lachnospiraceae bacterium | reverse complement strand
GGTGGTGCCAATGGAAGACTTAAATCTTCATTTTACCGGAGATTTTCATGCTATTACCTCCGCAAATAATTTATTGGCAGCCTTGCTTGATAATCATATCCAGCAGGGAAATGTGTTAGGAATCGATACTAGACAAATCGTATGGAAACGTTGTGTGGATATGAACGACAGGGCGTTAAGAGATATCGTGATTGGTTTGGGCGGAAAGAACAATGGATTTGTAAGACAGGATCAATTTGTTATCACTGTGGCTTCAGAAATTATGGCGATTCTTTGCCTGGCAACAGACATGAAGGATTTGAAAGAAAGACTTGGAAATATTATCGTGGCATATAACTATGAAGGAAAGCCGGTAACTGCGAAGGATATTAATGCAGTAGGTTCTATGGCAGCTTTATTAAAGGATGCCTTAAAACCAAACCTGATTCAGACCTTGGAACATACACCAGCTTTCGTACATGGTGGTCCGTTTGCTAATATTGCACATGGATGTAATAGTGTCCGTGCTACTAAGATGGCATTGAAATTAGCAGATATTGTAGTAACAGAAGCAGGATTTGGTGCAGATTTAGGAGCAGAGAAATTCTTTGACATTAAATGTAGAAAATCAGGCTTAACACCAGATGCAGTGGTACTGGTAGCTACTGTTCGTGCATTAAAGTACAATGGTGGAGTAGCGAAGAACGAGTTGTCAGAAGAAAATATCGATGCTTTAAGTAAGGGTATCGTAAATTTAGAAAAGCACATTGAGAATCTGAAGAAATACGGAGTACCAATTGTAGTTACTTTAAATCGTTTTGTTTCGGATACAGAAGCAGAATTAAACTTTATTAAGAAGTTCTGTGAAGAAAGAGATTGCGAATTTGCTTTGGCAAATGTCTGGGGCGAAGGTGGCGAAGGTGGAGTAGACCTTGCAAATGCAGTATTAAAGACTTTAGAAACAAAGAAGAGTGAATTTAAATTCTTATATGAAGATGATTTATCGTTAGAAGAGAAGATTACAAAAATATCTACAGAAATTTACGGTGCAGATGGTGTGGCTTTCTCGGCAAAAGCTAAGAAACAGTTGGAGCAGCTCACCAATCTTGGATTTGGTAATTTACCTGTTTGTATGGCAAAGAATCAATACTCGTTATCGGATGATGCAAAAAAATTAGGAAGACCAACCGGTTTTGATATTCATGTAAATGAAGTATATGTGTCAGCAGGTGCGGGATTTGTAGTTGTTATTACCGGTGCTATTATGACGATGCCTGGATTACCAAAGACTCCCGCAGCATATAACATTGATGTGGATGATAATGGAGTAATTACAGGTTTATTTTAAAGATGCGGAAATTTACAACAGAACCGAAATAAAGTCATTTAAATGATGAAGGATGCAAATCGTTCCGGTTATATTATGATTGATGTGATATCCAGCTAAGTAATTGGCTGGATATTGATTCATGTTGGGTAAAACAAATACTTAAAATATGGAGGCATGAAATGGCAAATTTAATCGATGGAAAACAAATTTCTAAGGAAATTAAAGATGAATTAAAAGAATTGGTTGCAAAGAAAAAAGAAGAAGGAATGGAGGCTACTCTTGCAGTCATTCAGGTGGGAAATGACCCGGCTTCTAGTGTATATGTTGGAAATAAGAAAAAAGCCTGTGAGTATATCGGAATTCGCTCTTTAGCATATGAACTTTCGGAAGAGACTACACAAGATGAATTAGTGGAATTGATTGATAAATTAAATAAAGATGATAGTGTGCATGGAATTTTAGTGCAGCTCCCGCTTCCGAAGCATATGTGTGAAGATGATATTATAAAGACCATTGCACCAGAGAAAGACGTAGATGGATTCCACCCTCAAAGTGTCGGTGCCTTAAGCATTGGACAAAAGGGATTTGTTTCCTGTACTCCTGCCGGAGTCATCCAGTTGTTAAAACGCTCTGGAATTGAAATTGAAGGAAAGGAATGTGTAGTACTAGGAAGAAGTAATATTGTCGGAAAGCCTATGGCGTTACTTTTGTTAAGGGAAAATGGTACTGTAACCATTTGTCATTCAAAAACCAAGGATTTAAAAGAAGTAACCAAGAGAGCGGATATTTTAATTGTTGCAGTAGGAAGACCAAAAATGGTAACTGCAGATTACGTAAAAGAAGGCGCAGTGGTGATTGATGTTGGAATTCACCGTATGGAAAACCAAAAGTTATGTGGAGATGTTGATTTTGACAGCGTAGAGCCGATTGCATCTTACATTACACCGGTACCGGGAGGGGTTGGTCCAATGACCATTGCAATGCTGATGAATAATTGTGTAGAAGCAGCGAATATGAAGTAGAAAGGCATGGAAGAAAAATGAAAATTTTATTTGTGTCACTAGGTTGTGATAAAAATCTGGTAGATACTGAAAAGATGCTGGCATTAGTACAGGAACAGGGTTATGAAATCACCAATGAGGAAGAGGAAGCAGAAGTTGTTGTAGTAAATACCTGTTGTTTTATTCAGGATGCCAAAGAAGAAAGTATTGTTACCATTTTAGAGTACGCAAAGAAAAAAGAAGAAGGGTTTTTAAAGGGAATCATTATTACCGGTTGTCTGGCACAGCGGTATAAAGAAGAAATACAGAAAGAAATTCCTGAAGTAGATGTCATTTTAGGCTCTGCGAGTTATGATTCCATTCTTGAAGCACTGGAAAATTTGAAAAAGAATGATAAAAAGAATAAATACGATTCTTTGGAATACCTTCCTAAGAACCTGACTAAACGTGTAATCACTACAGGAACTTCCATGGCTTACTTAAAAATTGCGGAAGGATGTAATAAAAGATGTACTTATTGTATTATTCCATCCATTCGGGGAAATTATAGAAGTGTACCTATGGAAGAAGTACTGGATGAAGCAGGACAGCTGGCGAAAAAAGGCATCAAGGAGCTTGTATTGGTGGCACAGGAAGTGACTCTGTATGGAAAAGATATTTATCAGAAAAAGGCATTGCCAAAGTTATTGGAAGAATTATGCAAAATTGAGGGAATAGAGTGGATTCGTCTTCTATATTGCTATCCGGAAGAGATTACGGATGAACTGATTGAAGTAATGAAAACGGAAGAAAAAATCTGCCATTACATTGATATGCCGATTCAACATAGTGAAGATACCATTTTAAAAAGAATGGGAAGAAGAACGACAAAAGCACAAATAAAAGAAGTGATTGGAAAATTGCGAGAAGCTATGCCGGATATTTGCATCAGAACCACATTGATTACCGGATTTCCGGGGGAAACCCAGGAAGAACATGAAGCACTGATGGAATTTGTGGATGAGATGGAATTTGACCGTTTAGGAGTTTTCACTTATTCCAAGGAAGAAGATACCAAGGCTGCGGAATTTGAAAATCAGGTAGAGGAAGAGATAAAAGAGCAAAGAAAAGAAGAAATTATGCAATTACAACAAGAAGTTTCCTATGATTTGAATCAGGATATGATAGGAAAAGAATTGGAAGTATTGATTGAGGGCTATCTTTTTGATGAGGATGTTTATGTAGGAAGAAGTTATAAAGATGCTCCTACGGTAGATGGATATGTATTTGTATCTTCAGAAGAGGAGATAGTTTCAGGCTCTTTTGTTAAGGTAAAAATAAAAGAAGCAGAGGAATATGATTTGATTGGAGATGTAATATATGAATTTACCGAATAAACTAACAATATTAAGAGTAATTATGATTCCGTTTTTTCTGGTTGCCTTATTAGTAGATGGAATCCCTGCCGGGAAATGGGTCGCATTGGCCATTTTTATTATCGCAAGTTTTACGGATATGCTGGATGGAAAAATTGCGAGAAAGTATAATCTGATTACGAATTTTGGAAAATTTATGGATCCTTTAGCGGATAAACTTTTAGTTTCAGCTGCATTGATTGCATTGATTCCACTTGGAAAAATTCCGGCATGGATAGTAATTGTAATCATCAGCAGAGAATTTATTATCAGTGGATTTCGTTTGATTGCTTCTGATAATGGAATTGTGATTGCAGCTAGTTATTGGGGAAAGATCAAAACAGTAACTCAGATGGTTATGATTGTATTATTAATTGCAGATTTTTCTAATTCTATTATAGATGTATTAGAAACGGTGTTTATTTATCTTGCTTTGGCATTGACAGTAATTTCTTTGGCGGATTATCTGATTAAGAATAAGAATGTTTTAAAAGATGGGGAAGCATAAGCTATTCTGGTGATGATTTACAAGGAATCTTGGGAATTATCATGGCTTGGTAAGAAATTACGAACTTGATAAGTGGAACATGATTACTGTTCATTTCTGAACAGTAACGGAAAATGGGAAGGCTGGAGAAAAAAAGATGAAGGAATTAAGTTTGGAAGAACAGGTAGTGAAACTTTTACAGGAAAAAAAGATAAAAATTTCCACAACGGAATCTTGTACCGGAGGTTTTCTGGCAGGTACCATTGTAAATGTTTCAGGAGCGTCAGAAGTATTTGATGAAGGATATATCACTTATTCAAATGCGGCGAAACATAAGATTTTGGGAGTAAAAGAAGAAACATTGGAACAATATGGTGCAGTGTCCGAGGAGACTGCAAAAGAAATGGCAGAGGGTTGTGCCAAGGCAGCCGGTGCTCAGATTGCAATTGGAATTACGGGAATTGCAGGGCCTACAGGAGGAACAAAAGAAAAGCCGGTAGGACTGGTATATATGGGATGTTTTTATCAAGGAACCGCAAAAGTGAAAAGATTTATTTTTTTGGGCGACAGAAGCCAAGTGAGAAAACAGTCGGTAGAAGAAGCATTGAAATTTATTCTGGAGCGGTTAGAAGAATAATTTGCTATAATCTGGAATATTAATTTGAATCATCAGTATGTGTTGGATAAATGGTTAACTTTGATTTTGACATGTGAAGGATATGAAAAAAGGAACAAGAAACTTATGATAAGAAACTTGTTCCTTTTTTT
>JAFPAZ010000183.1 GCA_017390645.1 Lachnospiraceae bacterium | reverse complement strand
GAGGAACCTTACGAAAGAATGAAAAGGATTTTAGGAGAACAGATTGATTATGTAAAAAGTGGGGAAGAAGTTGAAATTGATAAGATTTAACCTGATATAATAAAGTGTGCAATGCACACTTTATTTTTTCGGGAATAAAATGGGATAGAAATGCAAATAGTAAAAAATATGAAAGTTGACAAAAAAGAGAAAAAAGGATAAGATAATTGTGGCAGTTCGAAAGCAGATATTCTGCATCAAATAGGAATTGTCACAGGTGTTTTATTAAATATAAATGAGTGAACAGAACAAGAAAGGAGTATTTATGGACACAGAAACGGGTAGTAGGAGCAAAATAGGTTTGAAGCATTAGTGTCTGGTATATATTTGTAATAAAATATAAAAGAATGTTTTATTACAAATGTATACCAAAGCTAATGTTTCCTGCTTTGCTTTTTTACCATCAAATATCTATGAAGTAATCAAATAGAAAGGTATGGTAAGTAACGTGGAAACAAAAACGAATCTTAGCGAATTGATTTTAAAGTTATTGGAGGAAAAGAATTATCCGGAATTGAAAGAACTTCTGGTTGAAATGAATCCTGCAGATATTTCTTCTATTTTTGAGGAAATAGCCAACGAGAAAATTCCACTTTTGTTTCGTCTTTTGCCGAAGGTACTTGCAGCGGAAACCTTTGTAGAAATGGAAGCAGATGCGCAGGAATTGTTGATTACGGGATTTAGTGATAACGAATTAAAAGAAGTCCTGGATGAACTGTACCTGGATGATACGGTTGATATCGTAGAAGAAATGCCGGCCAATGTAGTAAAAAGGATTTTACTTAATTCAGACTCTGACACCAGAAAGATGATCAATGAAATTTTAAAATATCCGGATGACAGTGCCGGAAGTATCATGACCATCGAATATGTCAGTTTAAGGCCAGGTATGACAGTGGAAGAGGCTATAAAACGGATTCGTCGTACCGGTATTGATAAAGAAACCATTTATACCTGTTATGTAACGGACGATAATCGTTTTTTACAAGGTAGTGTAACAATCAAATCTTTACTGCTTGCTGAAGAAACTGAAGAAATAGCGGATTTAATGGATAGAAAATGTATTTCTGTCCACACCTTGGAAGATAAGGAAGAGGTTGCGAATAAGTTTAATAAATATGACCTTTTGGCGATTCCGGTTGTGGACGATGAAAACCGTCTGGTTGGTATTGTTACCTTTGATGATGCCATTGATGTTATGCAGGATGAGGCTACAGAAGATATTAAAAAGATGGCAGCGATTATTCCGTCTGATAAATCTTACTTTAAAACTACGGTTTTTGAAACCTGGAAGGCGAGAATGCCGTGGTTGTTGTTGCTTATGATTTCTGCAACCTTTACAGGAATGATTATTACATCTTTTGAGAATGCTCTTGCTACCTGTACCATATTGACCGCTTATATACCGATGCTGATGGATACCGGTGGAAATTCGGGAGGTCAGGCTTCGGTAACGATTATTCGTGCCCTTTCCTTGGGAGAGGTTGAATTT
>JAFPAZ010000182.1 GCA_017390645.1 Lachnospiraceae bacterium | reverse complement strand
TTTTTGTATTTTTTCATCTTCCATGTTTTCTATAAACTTCTTCATTAACTGATTTCCAATCCCCTGATGTTGATAGTCAGGGTCCACCGCAATATACCATAAATCCACTTCATCTATTACTGCTTTTGCCAATAGGTAACCCACTATCTTTTCTTCTGTTTCAGCAACAAAATAATACGCATCATTTAAGTTTATCTTACCTTCTATTTCTTCTGGATTTTTATCTTGCCAAAAAAACATACATTCCAGTCTGCAAATCTGCCCGATATCACCATTGGTAGCCCTTCTAATTACGATAGACATGGCAGTTCTTCTCCCTGATGTTCTTCTTTCCATTCACGTTCTGCCTGGGAAGCTCTTAAGTACTCCAGATGGAATTCTTTTGCACTTACCCTTTGTTCCCATTTGTCTTTCGCTAAAACTGCCAAGGAAGAAGCCCTCTGAACCATATTATGCTCCTTTGCAAAGTAGGCCTCGTTTTTCAAATGTTCCTCTAATATATCACGATATACTGCCACTCCATCCCCTAAAAACAGGATTTGTTTTCCTAATCCTATCACTTTATCAATTAAATCTTTTATGTCCATAGGTTCTTCTTTTATTACTTCTACTAATCTTCCATCTTTCACTTCATAAGCTGCAGTATAAACCTGATTTCTTCTGGCATCCATAATAGGACAAATAATGTTATGGCATTCTATGACATTCATAGCAAGGCATTTCAAAGTCGAAACCGGTATCACAGGCAAGTCTAAGGCAAGACCTAATCCTTTTACAGTGGCCGCCCCAATTCGAAGCCCGGTAAAAGACCCAGGACCTCTCGTAATTGCTATGGCATCGAAGTCTGAAGGGGTTTTTTCGCACATTTTCATCATCTGGTCAATCATCGGTAATAACGTAGCTGAATGTGTTTTTTTATTGTTAATGGTCAGTTCAGATATGATTTTTCCTTCTTCCCATATCGCAACGGATGCCACATTTCCTGAACTTTCAATTGCAAGAAGTTTAAGATTATCTTTTATTGTACTCATAATATTTTAACCTGTCTTTCTGATTTTATATGTTTAAATCCCTTTCTTTTGGGCAGGTTATGGTTATCATACGATAATCAAAGCCTTTTTCCAATTTTTTTTCTATGTTAATCTCTATGGTTTCTTCCGGTAACAATTCTTCTACCTTACTTGCCCATTCTATGAGACATACCCCATTTCCATACAGATAATCCCCAAAACCAATTTCATACATTTCTTCCGGATCGCTAATGCGATACACATCAAAATGATAAAACGGTAAGGTTCCCTCTTCGTATTCCTGCAAAATTGTAAAAGTCGGACTTTGAATTGGTTCTTTTATCTGTAATCCTTCGGCAAATCCTTGTGAAAATACAGTCTTTCCTACTCCTAGGTCTCCGTGTAGCAAAATAACATCTCCTGCTTTCGCTTCTTTTGCCAGAGAAATTGCTATTTTTTTTGTTTCTTCCGGTGTACTGGTTTCTTTTTTTATTATCTTACTCTGCAATTTGATTGTCATTTCCTTTCTTAGTTTTTGCCTGTATTTCCTTTTCTTTCAGAAAAGTGATCAATTTATCTTTTTCTTCTTTTGGTATTTCCATAAGCGGAATAATACTGGCATTGAAACGTCCTGTATAGATAAATATCCTTTTTGATAACAACTTTATCTTCCATATTTTGTCATAAGTTACAGACATAGACTCCTTTTCCTGGGAGGTGATAAATCCTTCTTCATTAAATGTATATTTAATAGGTTTTTGAAAAAGAGGATTTCCCATAATCTGTTGTGCTGCTTTTAAGTACAATGTAACAGGCTGAATCACTGTAAAAAACAGTGCAATAAATAACAAAATCATAAATCTTGTGCTATCCTGACTACTGCCACCTTGAATCAGCATTATGATTGCTATCACACTTAAAATGATATTAAATATTCCTATTCCCTTATATGCATGATACATAAGATAGGCATACATATCTTTTACTTTAATTTTTATTTCAAATGTCATTGGTTGCATCTTTTTGCCTTTCCATTATTTCATAGATAATTGTATTCTTTGTCTGGCTTCATCTACTGATAATACTTTCACTTCTACAATATCACCTACATTCAGTACTTCCATCGGGTGATTGATTCGACGTTTGCTTGTTATTTGCGAAATATGCACCAATCCATCCTGATGAACTCCAATGTCCACAAAAGCGCCAAAGTCCACGATATTACGTACCGTTCCTTTTAATATCATACCTTCTGTTAAATCTTTCATTTCTAACACATCCGTCCTAAGAATCGGTTTCGGCATATCTTCTCTTGGATCTCTGGATGGCTTTTTTAATTCTTTTACAATATCTCTTAGTGTAATTTCTCCCACTCCAAGTTCCTTGGAAAGTACTGACAAATCTACTCCTGTAGTATCAATTTTATCTTCTTTTCCTAAATCTTCCTCTTTTATTTGAAGTGTTTCCATTAATTTCTTAGCTGCCTCGTAAGATTCAGGATGTACCGAGGTACGGTCTAACGGATTTTTTCCATCCATGATACGGGTAAACCCAGCACATTGCTCATATGCTTTTGGACCTAGTTTTGAAACTTTTAATAATTCTTTTCTTTCTGTAAACTTTCCATTTTCCTCTCTATATGTCACAATATTCTTGGCAATGGTTTTATTGATTCCAGAAATATATTCCAATAATGGGGCAGACGCTGTATTTAAATCAACCCCTACCTGATTTACACAATCTTCCACCACGTTCCCCAAAGCCTCACTTAATTGTTTTTGGTCCATGTCATGCTGATATTGTCCTACTCCAATAGACTTCGGATCAATTTTAACCAGTTCTGCCAATGGATCTTGTAATCTTCGCGCAATCGATGCTGCACTTCTTTGTCCTACATCAAAATTCGGGAATTCCTCTGTAGCCAGCTTACTGGCAGAATAAACGGATGCCCCTGCTTCATTTACAATAACATAGGAAATCTGCTCCGGTATTTCTTTTAAAAATTCCACCAAAAACTGCTCAGATTCTCTAGATGCGGTACCATTCCCTACAGAAATCAAGGTAATATTATACTTATCAATTAATTTTCTTAATACCTTTTTGGTTTCTTCTGTCTTACTCTGTGGTGCTGTAGGGTATACTACCACAGTATCTAAAACTTTTCCCGTGGAATCTACAACTGCTAATTTACATCCGGTTCTAAATGCAGGATCCCAGCCTAATACTGTTTCTCCGGCAATCGGTGGTTGCATCAGTAATTGTTTCAAGTTTTTTCCAAATACCTTGATAGCACCTTCCTGAGCCTGTTCTGTTAAAATATTGCGAATTTCACGCTCTACAGATGGTGCAATTAACCGGTCATAACTATCCACAATGGTATTATGCAATATGGATTCTGTAATCGGGTGATTTGTTTTGATTAAATTTTTACTTATTTTGTTAATAATTTTTTCTTTATCAACTTCCACACTTATTGTGAGTACTTTTTCTTTTTCTCCACGGTTTAACGCAAGCACTCTGTATCCTAACATCTTATTTACCGGCATGGAAAAATCAAAATACATTTCAAAGGTAGTATGCTCTTCCATGTCTTTTTTTACCTGACTTTTTACACTGCCATAAGCAAGGGTATATTCACGAATCATGGTTCGAAGGGAAGCATCATCTGCAATGTTTTCTGCAATAATATCCATTGCCCCTTGAATCGCCTCTTCTATCGTAGCCGGAAGTGGTTGTTCTCCTGCTGTTTCTTTTAAGTTTCCTTCCGGTGCAAGAGTATAAGCTTTCGCTTCTTCTTCTATTGACTGCTTTGTTTCCTGAAGCAAAATGATATTTGCCAACGGCTCTAACCCTTTTTCCTTTGCTATGGTTGCTCTGGTTCTTCGCTTTGGTTTGTATGGGCGGTAAATATCTTCCAATTCCACCATGCTAAGCACTTCATCGATTTGTTTTTTCAATTCTTCTGTCAGTTTTCCCTGCTCTTCAATTGTATTTAAAACAGTGGCTTTTTTATCTTCCAGATTACGAAGATATGTCAACCTTTGTTCTAAAAGTCTTAGTACTTCATCATTCAAGGCACCTGTCTTTTCTTTTCGATAACGGGCGATGAATGGTATTGTACATCCTTCATCTATTAATTCGATGGTTGCTTTTACCTGTTCTTTTCTTATTTTTAACTCATCTGCTATGATTTGTTCAATATTCATGATTTATCACCTGACCTCAAATAAAAATATTCTTATCCTTATTCGAGACACAGACACATAGAAACTATTATTGTATGTGCCTATCCTTTCTTTTCTACATTTCATAAATCTATGTTAATTTTCTTATGATTGGACTTAAATTCTGTTAATTCCACACCTGCAAGTTCAAACATTTTCCTCGCAGCAATATTTTGCTCTGTATGTGCATATTTATCACACAAATACACCACTTCTTTAATTCCTGATTGAATAATCGCTTTTGCACATTCATTACACGGAAATAGTGTAGTATATAATACAGCATTTTTTAATGTTCCTGCTCCATAATTCAAAATAGCATTTAACTCCGCATGACAGACAAAGGCATATTTTGAATCCAGCAAATTACCTTCTCTTTCCCAAGGCATAAAATCATCATCACAGCCTCTAGGCATTCCGTTGTATCCAACAGATAAAATTCTTTTATCTTCATTTACAATACAAGCTCCTACCTGTGTGGAAGGATCTTTGCTTCTTTGAGCAGACAAAAAGGCAATTCCCATAAAATACTCATCCCAGGATAAATAATCTGTTCGTTTCATTATAAATCTTCACCTCATATACCTACTTAATCAGACAATCGTAAAAACTGTAGTATTTCACCTAAAAGTGATTTGGAATGAATTTATGTTTCTTTCACAATCACCTGTCAGAGTGTTTCAAGTAACTATCTCTCACTTTTAACAGTTATATTTGTTAGAAAAATTATAGTATGTTCCTATCTTTTCGTCAAGTTTATTCATAGATTATTTCTACAAGGGTAAGCCCCTTGGCAGGTGCCTTAGGACCTGCTTTTGCCCTGTCTTTTGCCTCTAATATTTCTAACACATATTCCGGCGGATAAAAATTCATTCCCACCTTCAGCAGAGTTCCCACAATGATTCTTACCATGTTATATAAAAAGCCATTTCCTTCAATTTCCACGGATATCATATCTCCTGTTTTACTGATATCAATGCGATATATAGTTCTTACAGTGGATTCCACCTGAGTTTTGGGCGTACAAAAACTTTTAAAATCATGTTCCCCTACCAAATACCGGGCTGCCATTTTCATTTTCTCTATATCAACATCGTAATATACAAAATGCGAATAGAGGCGTAGTAATGGATTTTCAAACTTTCGATTAAAGATATCATATCGGTATATTTTTCTTGTATCGCAATATCGGGGATGAAAATCCTGATCTACCGTTTTCGAATCCACAATTTTTATATCCTGTGGCAACCTTTGGTTTAATGCATAGGAAAATTTTTCTCCCGGAATTCTGCTTTCTGTATCAAAAACTGCCACATTTCCTAATGCATGTACACCGGAATCAGTTCTACTGGCACCAATGACCACAATGTTTTCTCCTGTCAAATCGGATATTGCTTTATTTAAAACCTCTTCTATAGCCAATGCATTTTTTTGTATCTGCCAACCGGCATAATTCGTCCCATCATAGGCAACCGTTAACTTTATACGTTGCATACTTATACCCATGCATATCGCAAGCCTGCTTGCGATACTGCCCAATGAATACAGGTTGAAAAATGGGCAGTCCGCACTTTTCCTTTCTATCATTAATCTCTTCCAACCTATACCTGTTCTTTGCTATACCTGTCTATCCTATCAACCATCCCTAGTATAGCCGGATATGACTTTTCTTGTCTTCCGTTATATTTTTTTCATGATCACAATTGCTGCTACATAAAATGTCAAAAAAAGAAATGCTATTACATCCTTTTTCTTATATTTTAGCGGATACAGTTTGGTTCGTTCTACTCCTACCGCATAACATCGAGCCTCCATTGCCTCTGCCAATTCCCTGGAACGACGTATGGTGGATAGAAACAAAGGGACAAATACCGCATAAACCTGTTTTACTTTTCTTGAAAGTTTCTTTGTTTGAAAATCAACTCCACGGGCCATCTGCGCCTTTGTGATAATATCCATTTCTTCTACCAATGTTGGGATAAATCTTAATGCAATTGACATCATCAGTGCAATTTCTTGCACAGGAACCTTTATTTTATTTAATGGTCTTAGAATACTTTCCAAACCGTCCATCAAACGGGTGGGCGTGGCAGTATTCGTTAGTAATGCGGCACAAAGCATTAAAAGAATCAGACGTATTGTTACATAAATTGCTAACATAATTCCTTCTTTTGTGATTTGTAATCCCCAAAATGAAACCAGTATCTCTTCCCCTTTATGAAATAAATTCAATATTGCGGTAAAAATCATAATAGGTATTACCGGTTTCAATCCACGCAACTGATATTTTATCGGTATTTTAGATGCTAAAAGCAGCAATGCTAAAACCAGTGTTGCCAAAAGATATATACCCATATTTTGCCAGTAAAATAACATTATCATATAAATCATGGTACCTATTAGTTTCGTTCTGGGGTCTAACTCATGTATCACCGAATCAGCCGGATAATATTGCCCTAATGTAATATCTTTTATCATTAAAGTTCATCCTTCCATTTTTGTAAGTCTTTCATGGATACC
>JAFPAZ010000181.1 GCA_017390645.1 Lachnospiraceae bacterium | reverse complement strand
CTTTAATAAATGTCGGATATACGCCCTGCTGTGGTTCCTGCATGCCGGACATCCACATCCTTCTTCAATAGGACGGTCATCGGTTTCGTATTTGGCATTGAATAAATTCAACTTACCTTGATTCGTATAAACATGTCCGTGTCTTCCATTTCGGCTAGGATATACGCAGTCGAAAAAGTCTACGCCACGATCTACCGCTTCTAATATATTCGCTGGTGTTCCTACTCCCATCAAATAAGTCGGTTTATTTTCCGGCAGATACGGTACCGTTTCTTCAATGATATGATACATCTCCTCGTGGGACTCCCCTACTGCCAGTCCACCTAATGCATAACCCTCTAAATCCATTTCAGAAATCCTTTTTGCATGCTCAATCCGGATATCCTCAAACACACCACCTTGATTAATACCAAATAACCATTGGTTCTTATTTATGGTCTCTTCCAAGGAATTCAGCCTATCCATTTCTTTTTTACAACGCTCAAGCCATCTGACCGTTCGGGCAACCGAATCTTCCATATACTCTCTGGTACAAGGATGAGGTGCACATTCATCAAAGGCCATGGCAATGGTGGATGCCAGATTGGACTGTATCTGCATACTTTCTTCCGGTCCCATAAAAATCTTTCTTCCGTCAACATGAGATTGAAAATATACGCCTTCTTCCTTTATCTTGCGTAATCCTGCCAAAGAAAATACCTGAAATCCACCGGAATCGGTTAAAATCGGTTTGTCCCAATTCATAAATTTATGAAGACCACCCATTTTCTTGACAATTTCATCTCCAGGTCTTACATGCAAATGATAGGTATTCGATAATTCTACCTGTGTCTTAATTTCCTTTAAATCAATGGCAGATACTGCACCTTTTATGGCTGCTGCAGTTCCTACATTCATAAATACCGGAGTCTGTATCACTCCGTGAACCGTAGTCACTTCCGCTCTCTTGGCTCTGCCGTCCTTTTTTATTATCTTATACATATGTCTCCTAACATCAAAAAGTCCCATGTGCTCTCATTGTAAACTCCTTGTAACTTGCTTAAATACAAGGGTTTACAATCTATCATTTCACTGTTACATAACTTTTTCATTTTATCAGATTTCGAAAATAATAACAAGAGTATTCCAAAGAATTAATAAAAATTTCACAAACTCATTACCATCCACACAGAAACAGTATCTAAGAAACTATTTTCAGAAATCCTCTCCATAAAACTTCTTAATTCGATCCATTCTTGCAGTCATATTCATGAGCAACAGATCCAAAACCGTAATCGCTGTCATCATTTCTACTACTACCACCGCCCTTGGAACCACCACCGGATCATGCCTTCCCTTAATGGCAATTTTTATGTTCTCATTTTGCTTGTTTACTGTACTTTGCTCTTTATAAATAGATGGTGTCCCCTTAAATGCTGCACGGATTATAATATCAGAACCATCGCTCATTCCACCTAAAATGCCTCCGGAATGATTGGTACACTTTTGAATTCTTCCATCTTTATATTCAAAATTATCATTATTTTGAGAGCCAAACATTTTCGCCGCCTGAAATCCTGCTCCGATTTCAACTCCCTTCACAGCTCCAATGGAAACAATAGCCTTTGCAAGATTTGCATCCAATTTTTCAAATACAGTTTCTCCCAGACCAGTCGGTGCCCCCTGAACCACACATTCCACTACACCACCGACTGAATCCAGTTCTCGCTTCCGATTCGCTATGTATTCTTCTGCTTCTTTCGCTGCGATTTTATCTGGCATAAATATTGGATTTTGCATACATTCTTCTAAATCAAAACGGTCATAATCCATCTCAACTTCACCGATGGATTTTGTATAAGCAAATACCTTGATTCCCATTTCTTCTAATATCTTCGCTGCAATAGCTCCGGCTGCAACTCTTCCTATGGTTTCTCTTCCTGAAGAGCGACCGCCTCCCCGATAATCACGAAATCCATACTTTTCATCAAAAGTATAATCCGCATGCCCCGGGCGATAACAATTTGCAATTTCGCTATAGTCCCCGGAACGCTGTGATTTATTAAATACAACCATGGAAATTGGAGTACCTGTAGTTTTTCCTTCAAAAACACCGGATAATATTTCCACCTTATCATCTTCCTGTCTGGAAGTAGTCATGGTTGATTGACCTGGTTTTCTTCTGTCCAGGTACTTTTGAATATCTTCCTCACATAAGGAAAGCCCTGCGGGACAACCATCTACTACCACCCCTACACCTTTTCCATGAGATTCTCCCCATGTTGAAATCCGAAATATATTACCATAAATAGATCCTGCCATTTTACTACTCCTTATCTTTTCATTCGCTTCATTATAACCTAAAATTATCTTAATGTGAAGTAGAACCTTTCCCAGATTTTTCTGCCGATTTTTCTGCTGATTTTAAATCCTGAAATTGTTCCCGTTCCTGTTTTGAAAAAACACAGCCACAATAATCCTGACGATACAATCCATATTCTTTTGCCAATTCTGTGGAGCGGTAATAT
>JAFPAZ010000021.1 GCA_017390645.1 Lachnospiraceae bacterium | reverse complement strand
TCATTAAAAGGTGCTGCGTTAATCAATAAAACGTCTTATATCAATGATTTGCTTTCTGGTGTAGGTTATTATGAATTTATTGAAAATCTGGATAAGAATTTTGAGGAAAAGAAAGAGGAGATTCTAAAGGGTTTAGAAGAGACGAGAAAAGCTATCTTTACAAAGGGAAATTTCATTGTAAGTTATGTTGGAAACTATGAGGAAAGGGAACGTGTAATGGAAAAAGAAATCGCGTCCCTGAATCAGGAATTATGGGAAAAAACACAGTGTCAGCCACTGGTATTTGAACCTTCTGAAAAAGGTCTTGGTATGAAGACAGAAAGTAAGGTACAATACGCAGCTCTGGTTGGTGATTTTAAGAAAGCCGGCTATGAATATACCGGAGCGTTACAAGTTTTGCAAACTATTTTTTCTTATGATTATTTATGGATTCAGATTAGGGTAAAAGGTGGCGCTTATGGTGCTATGTGTAATTTCGGGAAGACTGGAATCGGATACTTTACTTCTTATCGTGATCCGGAACTGGCAAAAACCTATGATGTTTATGAAAAAGCAGCCCAATATCTTCGTGAGTTTGATATCTCAGACAGGGATATGACAAAATATATTATTGGTACCATCGGAAATATTGATGTACCTTTGACTCCTTTGGCATTAGGAGAAAAATCTTATTATGCATACTTGTCCGGAGTGGATGAAAAGGATTACCAAAAATCCAGAGATGAGATTTTAGCCACAGATGTAAATACCATTCGTTCTCTAGCTTCATATATCGAAGCAATTGTGGAAAATGGGGTATATTGTGCGGTAGGAAGCGAAGGAAAGTTAATGGAAGTAAAAGATCATTTTGAAGATGTCGTTAAAATATTTTAGACGAAACATAGCATACTATGATTCATAGGTTGCTTGGTATCGCTTACTAGTAAAGATAAAAAGAGGGAATATATGAATAAAGAATACAAGTCAGGTTTTGTAACCATTATTGGACGTCCTAATGTAGGAAAGTCAACTTTAATGAATCAGTTGATTGGGCAGAAAATTGCTATTACATCTAATAAACCACAGACCACAAGAAATAGAATACAAACGGTACTTACCAATGAAGAAGGCCAGATTATTTTCCTGGATACTCCGGGAATCATTAAGGCGAAAAATAAATTAGGGGAGTACATGTTAAACGTTGCTACAAGAACTTTGGAAGAAGTGGATGTTATTTTATGGATTGTGGAACCTACTAATTTTATTGGAGCCTTAGAAGAATATATCATTGAACAGTTGAAAAAAGTAAAAACTCCGGTGATTCTTGGAGTGAATAAAATCGATTCTGTAGGGGAAAAAGAGATTTTAGAGGCGATTTCTACCTATAAAGACGTCTGCAATATAGCAGAAATTGTTCCGGTTTCTGCTATAGAAGGAACCGGGACGAAAGATTTGGTTTCTACTATTATGAAATATTTGCCGGAAGGACCACAGTTCTTTGACGAAGATACCATTACCGACCAGCCGGAGCGTCAGATTGTGGCAGAACTAATCCGTGAAAAGGCACTTCGTTGTCTGGATAAAGAAATTCCTCATGGAATTGCGGTGGTCATTGATAGTATGAAGGAAAGAAAGAAATCCGATATCATAGATATTGATGCTACCATTGTTTGTGAAAGAGATTCCCATAAAGGTATCATTATAGGAAAACAGGGCGCCATGCTAAAAAAGATTGGTTCCCAGGCAAGGGTAGAGATGGAAAATCTTTTAGATGCTAAGGTAAATTTAAAGCTTTGGGTGAAAGTCCGAAAAGACTGGCGTGATAATGAGTTGTATTTAAAGAACTACGGATATAATCAAAAGGACTATTAAAATGACAAATCAGGTGGTTTTAACAGGGATTATTTTGTCAGTCTCTTTAGTGGGGGATTATGACAAGAGATTTGTACTTTTAACGAAGGAAAGAGGAAAAGTCACAGTCTTTGCTAGGGGAGCAAGAAGACAGAAAAGTAATATCATGGCAGTGACGGAGACGTTTACTTACGGAAGATTTACCTTATTTGAAGGCAGAGATGCATATTCTTTTGTTAGTGCTGAAATTGATGAATATTTTATGGCTATAAAAGAAGACTTACAGGCAGTGGCTTATGCATCTTATTTTACAGAATTTGCAGAACACTTAACGAGGGAAAATTTAAATGAAAAAAACATATTAAAACTTTTGTATCAGACCTTAAGGGTATTGGGAACAAAGATTATTGATTACCCCTTGATAAAGTGTATCTATGAAATAAAGCTTCTGGCATATTATGGTTTGCAAATGCAGGTTTTCCAGTGTGTTTCTTGTGAAAAGGAAGGGGAAAATTTCGTGTTTCGTGCCGATAAGGGAGGAATCTGCTGTCCGAATTGTACTAGAGTATCATCCAAGGAAAGTTTTCTAAATACCTCTACGGTTTATACATTGCAGTATATTATCAGCAGCAGCATAGAAAAACTCTATTCTTTCCGGGTGACTGCAGAAGTTCAAAAAGAATTGGAAGTTATCTGTAAAGAATATGTAAAAGAGTATGTTGACAGAAAGTTTAAGTCTTTAGAGTTTTTAGAGTGTATCGAATCCTTGTCTTAGTCATTGCATCGAAGATGAAAGGTTTTGAACTGAATCATAGGGAGTTAAAAGAACAAATATAAAAAGGGTAAGGAATTTTGGAAAGTTTCTAAAATCTCTTACCCTTTTTGTTTGTTAGGAAAGAAAAGGAAACTATATGTTTCATCACAAATAAAAAACAGTGCAAAGGTGTATATGTGATACAGTTTATACGTTTTTTATCTGCGATTATGGTTCTACCGGTCTAAGATCGTATGGTTTGTCTTTATGATAGAACGGGGAAGGGCATCCTTGGCATTTTTCCATGGTTCGTCCTGATATCGATAATCAAATTTGTTAATAAACCATTCGATGTCCTCTGCAAGGCGGTTCATGTTTTCAAAATATACTTCATTCAGCAGGTTGAGGAAAGAATCTAATTCTGCTCCTTTTAAGTATTCTTTGGAGGTTTCAAACAGCAGACCATAATGATAGGTACAAAATCCCTTACAATTCTTAAATTTTGAGGAAAAATCCTTGTCTTTTTTCCATAAATGGAAAATGGTATGAAGATATCGTTCAAAGGTATGATTTACACGGTTGCAGATAAAACAATTTTCTTCTTTCTTTTGAAGGTATGCCCAGACTGGCGTGGTAGTTTTATCTTTCTTTAGCAAACCAGAACCGGTCGGCTTTTTGGCAGACAGAGCTTTTAAGTCTTTAGTAGTTTTCATCATATGGGTCTGTAACATTAAGGCAAGGCCCAGTCGGTTATTTTGTTCATACAAGGTTTTAATATGAACCATACAAAATCCCTGTTCATCGGTTAATGCACGATTATCATCTTCCATATAACTTGGCCCCATGGTGTATTCAATGGCATTTTGTTCTAATTCTTTCCGCATGGCACATAAAGGGCATTCACAGTCAGCAGCAAATGCATCATTTACGGGAATGGTATATAATTCTTCTTTCATATAGTTTGCAATCCTTTCTTTTATGATGATGGTTGTATTTTTATTTTCTTTTCATAAGATGATTCATGTCGTATCTGCAAAATGTTACAAAGATGTCTTTCATCTCTCAAATCATCTTAGCATATTATAACATGAATACTGCAGATTAGAAAAGGAAAAAGGTAAATTCAGTTATTTTTTTGCCATTAGAATCAACATATGATATACTCGAGTAGTAAAATACAAGTTATTTTAGGAAAAATGATTTCAAACCAGAAATAAAGAAAGAGGGAATATGTTATGGCGAAAAAATCGAATAAAAAGAAAAATGGAAAGAAGTCACATCCATATCTCATATCAGCTGTGGTTACTCTGATTGTAGGTGCAATTTTTTATTATTTTTTACTTCCACCATTAAATATCAGTAGTGTTGCAAGCTGGTTGTTTTTTGGAGGACTGTTTACCACTTATGTAGTAGTCAGTTGTATCGCAAATGGTGTCGTAAATGATACATTAAAGGACACGAAGATGCCAAAACAGGATAAAATACAATTTTACATTGTTGGTGCAGGGCTTGTGATATTTATTATTGGTGCCATTGCTTCTACGAAATTATTTCAAGCATCGACCTATGCAAATTTATTACAGGTAGAAGAGTATGATTTTGAAGATGTAATTCCAGAATCAGAAGAAATTTCTGATATTGCCCTGATGGATACTGCAAGTGCCCAAATCGTGGGAGATAGGGCTATTGGTTCTTTATCGGATGTAGTCAGTCAGTTTGTTGTGGGAGAATATTACAGTCAGATTGCATATAATGGAAAACCACTTAAAATATCTTCTTTGGAATATGCAGGATTTTTTAAGTATCTAAATAATAAATCAGAAGGTATTCCAGGATATGTGTCAGTAGATCCGGTTACCAATGATGCAAAGTATGTGAAATTAGAGCAGAATATTCAATATACAGAGTCAGCATATTTTGGTAAGGACCTGCATCGTAAATTAAGATTCAGCTATCCAACAGCAATTTTTGAAGGATATCATTTTGAAATAGATGAAGAGGGAAATCCATATTATATTTGTCCGATTGTGAAGAAAACAGCGGGCTTATTTGGAGCCGAAGATATTAAGGCAGTTGTAGTGTTTGATCCGATTACAGGTGATTCTGAAAAATACGAAGTGGGAGAGATTCCTGACTGGATAGACCGTGTATACGATGGGGATTTATTACAGAATCAATATGATTCTTATGGAACACTTCAAAAGGGATATTGGAACAGTTGTTTTGGGAAGTCTGGATGTAAAAAGACTACAGAGGATTATGGATATAAGGTAATCGGTAATGATGTATGGATTTATACCGGTGTTACTTCTGTGGCAGGGGATGAGTCCAACATTGGATTCGTATTAATGAATTCCAGAACTAAGGAAAGTAAGTACCTTTCAGTAGCAGGAGCGGAAGAGTTTTCAGCTATGTCTGCTGCAGAAGGTCAGGTACAACATTTAGGCTATGTTGCTTCTTTCCCATCCTTAGTTAATATTGGCGGTCAGGCAACTTATATCATGGTATTAAAGGATAATGGCGGTTTGGTTAAAATGTATGCCATGGTAAACGTTGAAAAGTATAATCTGGTTGCCACAGGAAGTACACAGGCAGAAGTATTTACTGCATATAAAACACTATTACATTCTTCCGGAATGATTCAGGAAGAAGAGGTAGATTTGGAAACAAAAGCTTCAAAAACCATTGAAATACAGGACATCCAGTATATTACATTGTCAGGGGACACGATAGTATATGTAAAAGATAGTGAAGGCAAGGTATATAAACAATTTTTTGCTGAAAATGAGAAATTGATTTTATTATCAGTCGGTGATAAGGTGAAAATAATCTTCGAAGAGGGGGATGAAGATATTTCTGCTTTATATTCCTTTGAAATGGTGGATTGATTTCGGTAAAACAAATTTTGGGGATTTTGAATAAGAGATGTTTTATATGATAAACATATATAGTGTGGTATAGATAAGTAAAGTGTATGAGAGAGAATAATAATCAATCCTTTATGGAATGTTCTCTTTTCATACACTTATTTTTATGTTAAACTTATGACTAATAAAGAAAGTTTAAACATCGGGACGAAATGAATTAAGAATAAAATACATATTGCACTAAAAATAAGAAATACTAATATAAAAGAGGTTGGGGTCAAAGGATATTTTCCCCGGATACTAATAGATTGCTATGTATTTTGTGCTTTGGCAATCTAAAAAATGCTGATATGTGAAAGGTTGGTTTTTATATGGGAAAATCGGTGAAAAAATATGTATTTTTTATATTGGCTGCACTTTTTTATGCAATGGGAATCAGTTTATTTTTGGATCCAAATCAGTTGGCTCCGGGAGGAATTGTTGGTATTAGTGTTATTTTGCATCAATTTACCAACATATCCACAGGAACCTTATATTTTATTTTGAATGTGCCGATATTGATACTTGGATTTATGAAATTCGGATATAAAGTCATGCTGGATACTTTATTTATGGTAGTATTAAATTCGGTCTTTACTAATTATTTTACGGGATTCGGCCCCATTACGAAGGAATATTTACTGGCAGCCATTGCTGGCAGTGTATTGGTGGGCATGGGGATAGGAATTGTGTTCCGGCAGGGAGCGACCACAGGTGGTATTGATATTATTGTGAAATTGCTTCGTAGTAAATTTCCGCATATGTCTACAGGGAAAATTTTTATGATGTTGGATATTCTTGTAGTTACTATTTCCGGAATTGTATTTGGAAATTTTAATTTAGCAATGTATGCCTTTATTGCAGTGGTTTTTTCTTCAAAAGTTGTGGATTATGTTTTATATGGAGACGATGAAGCAAAGTTAATTTATATCATCAGTAATTCACAAAAGGTAATTTCAGAGAGACTGTTAAATGAGGCAAATGTGGGAGTTACGTTTATACAGGGATCCGGTGGATATAGTAAGACCAGTTATGAAGTTATTATGTGTGTGGTAAGAAAACGTCTTTCTCCGAAAGTGGAGGAAATTGTGAAGGAAGAGGATGAAAAGGCTTTTATGATAGTTTGCAGAGCCAGTGAAATTTTTGGAGAAGGATATAAAAAGATAGGAAGAGAACATGGTTAAAGAAGAAGATATTTTAAATTTTAATTTTTTTGTTTATAAAGGAATATTTACTGGTAGTTCGAAGGATTTCAGATACCGCATTAAGAAAGATGCAGTGAAAAAGGGGGAGGAAGAAGAGGAGACTGTTTTAAGGGTCTGGTGTTGGAAAGGGTTATATTGTTTTGAAAAAACTCCGGAGGAAGAAATTCGGGTAAAGGATTTTTCTTTTGATGAAGAAGGAAGAAAACAAGCAATTCTTTGGTTGAATGAAATGGAAAAGGAAATAAAGTAGTGTTTTTAGGTAATTGCGAAACTATAAAGTGTGAAAGTGATTCAAAAGAAACAAAACATCGCAGGCACGCTTTCGCTGCGTTCGGCTCGTAGCGGTACTAAATTCGCGACAAGTCGCTCATTAAGTACCGACGGCCGCCCAAGCACCTGCTTATGTATTTGTTTCTTTTGAATCACTTAATATAAGGTTTGGTAGTTTCGCAATTGCCTAAGTAGTGTTTAGTACAAAGGAGAAGGAAAAAATATGGGGAATATGAAAAATAGAAGAAAAGAATTTGATATCGATGAATTTTTAAAGTTGGAACCGCCAGAAGAAATATTGGTATCGGCCCAATCATATGCGAAACTGATGATGTGTTACCGATGTGCCATAAAAGAAGTAGAAACGAAGTTGCAGGTATTAAACGAAGAATTCTCTCTTCAATATAATCGGAATCCTTTTGAATCCATTAAGTCAAGAGTAAAATCCTCCTATAGTATCCTTGAGAAATTAAAAAGAAAGGGATATGAAATTAATGTAAAAAATATCGAGGAAAATTTAAGTGATGTAGCAGGAATCAGGGTGGTATGTTCTTTTAAAGAGGATATCTATCATATTGAAAAAATGCTGGCAAAACAGGATGATATTATTGTTTTAGAAAGAAAAGATTATATTGAAAATCCAAAACCGAATGGTTATAGGAGTCTTCATTTGATTCTTGATATTCCTATTTTCCTGTCCAACGAAAAGAAACATATGAAAGTAGAGGTTCAGTTTAGAACCATTGCTATGGATTTTTGGGCAAGTCTGGAACATAAAATGAAATATAAAAAAGATATTGAAGATGCAAATGAAATAGTGGAAGAATTACGAATCTGTGCAGACTCCATTAGCGAAATCGATCATAAAATGCAGGAAATTCGTAATAGAATCGAAAAAGGAAAAGTACCAGATAAATAGGGTGTTTGCGTGAATTTTTCGATACAAAAGTGCTTAACCTGAATGTTTATATTTTTTTGATTCGGATCATTAAAACTTTATATTTAAGGAAATGTGAGAGAACAGCAGAAGGAAAAAAATCACTACTACAGATGAAAAATATTTAAAATTGGCAGAAAATAATTTATATGGGGAACTTGCGCTTGCTTTGGATAAAGAAAAATCCGAAATGGAGAATTTTATTATTGAATATGTTGAAAAACAAAAGAAATAAATAATTCATATAACGAAAATAGGTGTGGAAGCCTATTTTCGTTTTTTCGTTTCATAAATTCCTAATGGAATAATTTGCAGGTTTATGATTCCGGTTTTTTGAAGTTTTTCTGCCAGTTTAAGAGAGGCAGTGTTAGAAGGATGGACACGGATATCAAGGGATGTAATACCAAGTTCATTTTTTGCATAAATAAGGACTTTTTGACATAATTCATAGGCAATGCCTTTTCTTTGAAAGTCAGGACGAATGATATAACTTAATTCCAGACCGTTTTCATAACTTGTGATACCGATTTGTCCGATTAAATCTTCTTTTTCATTAAAAATACCCCAAAATCCATGATTTTTATACCGGTATTCCATCATTCGGGAAGAAAATTGTTCCAATGCAGTGGATTTATCTTCTGAAAATACTTCTACACTTTTATTTTGTGGGAATAATTCATAGAAAGCTTTTACAACATCAAATTCTAGGCAGCAATATTCCCTAAGAGTAAAATTCTGGTATTTGCAGATAGTAAAAGGGAGATGATAAAATCTGGCATAAACCAGGCCAAGATAAGAATCATTCAGTCCGTTTATTTCTTCTACAAGATAAGGGCAGGGAACGGATAATCCAAATCCTAAAAAAGGAAAGTGGTGTTCTTTAGAAAAATGATAATCCGTTATGGAAGAGGAAAAAAGAAGGAATGGTTCCTTCAAAGATAAACAGTCGTTTACAGTATCTGATAGAACCAATTCGGATTCTTTTAGCATTTTTTGGATAGTATTTTGCTGGATTCCGGTCCAATCCTTCTTAATTATTACTAATTTCATATTGTGCCAATCCTTTCCTTTGTTTGTTTGACTGTTATATGATGTTACAATAACACAAAACGTTAATTTCAACAAGGATAAAGACAAGGGAAAAAATAATTGCGTTTCAGGGGAATTATGTTAGAATATAAACGAAAAGATTAAAAATAATGGAGAGTAATATGGAAATTTATATTATACGGCATGGGCAGACTGTCTGGAATAAAGCAAGAAAGCTGCAAGGAAGTACAGACATTGAATTATCGGAAGACGGAAAGAGACTGGCGGCATTGACTGGTCAGGGAATGAAGGGAATTACTTTTGATAAAGTTTTTTCAAGTCCTTTAAAAAGAGCTTATTTAACAGCACAACTGATTCATGCTGAAAATAATGTGCCAATAGAAATTGATGAAAGAATCCGGGAAGTATCCTTTGGAGAATTTGAAGGGTTGAACGTGGATGAAATGTTAAATAATGAAGAATGTGGGTTTTACCATTTTTTTGATAAACCAGAATTATACAAGCCTGCAGAACATGGAGAAAAATTGGAAGATGTTATTTTAAGAGGAAAAGAGTTTATTGAAGATAAAATACTACCTTTGGAAGGAAAAGCGCAGAGAGTGATGATTGTCGCTCATGGCGCTATGAATAAAGCATTGCTGGCAGCGATGCTTGGGAGAGAATTAAAAGATTTCTGGAAAGGAAATTTGCAAAAGAACTTAGAAGTATCGATGGTTGATTTAACAGCGGGAGAGTTTACATTAGTAAAAGAATCCCAATCGTTTATTGTTAAAGATTAGTTAAGGTTTAGATTAGGATAAAAATGCGAGGAGAATAGGAAATGAGTGATATAAAGAAAATAGCAGTGTTAACCAGTGGTGGAGATGCACCAGGGATGAATTCAGCCATTCGGGCAGTTGTGTTTAGTGCAGCACACTTTGGGATACAGGTAGTGGGTGTATTAAGAGGATATGAAGGTTTGATAGACTGGGAAACGATTCCCCTTGGATTAGAAGATGTAAGAAATATCAACAATCAAGGTGGCACCATCCTTTTTACCAGTAGAAGTGAAAGGTTTTTACAACCGGAATACAGAAGACAAGCAGCAGAGAATTTAAAAGAACAGGAAATCGATGCAGTTGTTGCAATTGGTGGAGATGGAACCTTGCGGGGAGCCATTGAATTACAAAAAGAAGGAGTCAACATTGTATGTATTCCTGGTACCATAGACCGGGATGTGGCATGTACGGAATATACTTTGGGATTTGATACTGCTGCAAATACAGCAACAGAAGCAATTGATAGAATCAGGGATTCTTCTGTTTCTCATGGCAGATGTAGTGTGGTAGAGGTGATGGGAAGAAAGCGTGGATACATTGCTCTTTGGGCAGGTATGGCTACTTCGGCAGATGCCATTGTTCTTCCTGAAAAATGGGATGGTAATTTTGATAGTATCACCGATGCAATTAAAAGACGACATGCAGACGGAAGAAACAGTTATTTAGTAGTTTTGGCTGAGGGAGTGACAGATGCCGGAGAGCTTGCGGAACGAATTCGGGAAAAGACAGGAATTGAATCCAGAGTATCTGTTTTAGGATATGTTCAAAGAGGTGGACAACCTACTGCTAAGGATAGAATGTATGGTTCATTGATGGGTGCATATGCCATTGAGATTTTAAATCGCAATGAAAAAAATCGCATTGTGGCAATTAAAAATGATGTGTTGATTGATTTTGATCTTACAGAGGCATTGAAGTTGGAAAATAATAAATTGGATTCCTTCCAATATGAATTAAGCAAATTATTGTCTGAATAAGCAAAATTATGTCTTTATCAGTACAAGGTTATTGGAGCAAGGGAATTGCCGGTGGAATAAGGAAAGAGGAAAGCGTGAATGACATATCAGGAAATATTGAAAAATGAAGAAGTAAAGGCACTTATTGACAGAGGAAATGCGAATCTAAGGGTTTTAGGATTTACAGACCATTCCCAGGCACATTGTGCTTTCGTGGCTGAGAGGGCTGCCTATATTTTAGAGCAGTTTGGCTATTCGGGACATGACAGAGAATTGGTAAAAATCGCTGGGTTTATGCACGATATTGGAAATGCAGTAAATCGTACCAGGCATGCAGAATATGGCGCGATTCTTGCGAATGATATTCTGAAGAGTACAGATATGCCTTTACAAGACAGGATGACAGTAATATCTGCCATTGGGAATCATGATGAGTCTACCGGTGGTGCAAAGGATCCGATTTCGGCAGCTCTTATTATTGCGGATAAGACAGATGTACGTAGAAACCGTGTCAGTGAAAAGGATAAAACGAAATTTGACATTCATGATCAGGTAAATTATGCGGTTACCAAGTCGGAAATTACCATTGATATGGAAAAGCTGGTAATTACGTTGAACCTTGAGATAGATGAGAATATCTGTACCATGTATGAGTATTTTGATATTTTTTTAGAACGTATGATGATGAGCAGAGGTGCCGCTGAAATGCTGGGAGCCAAGTTTAATTTACGGGTAAATGGTGGAAGGGTATTATAGAAAGAGTAGGATAAAGAATATCATAGAAAGAGTATGATAGAGAAAGAATTGCAAAAAAATATATAATTAGAAAAAGATGGAGAGTGGTTAGGTGCTGATTTTTAGTATGATAACAAATTTTTTTATTGGAATTGTGATATGTATAGGTAATTGCGAAACCATAACATTCTATATGAGAGTGATTCAAATGAAACAAAACATCGCAGGCACGCTTTCGCTGCGTTCGGCTCGTAGCGGTACTAAATT
>JAFPAZ010000180.1 GCA_017390645.1 Lachnospiraceae bacterium | reverse complement strand
TAAGCATTACAATAGAAGCCAAAATCATAGTGGAAAAGAAGAAAAATACATTGGTTGCAAGGGTCAGTTTATAACGCTTCTTCTGATCTTTTTCCTTATTCTTAGAAGAAAGAAGAAAACTTCCGAAAGGAATTACAATACTAAGTAATAATGCAACGATAAAAGTGATTTGTGTTAAAGTGTTCATGATAAATATCCTCCTAAAAAATAATTGTATAATAAAACCTCCATGATTCACGACCTTGCTTGTTTTCAGGATTAAGGCCCTGAATCATTTCGGTAAATTTATGAATTTTCTTTTTTTACAAAAAATGGTTTAAATACCTTTCCGGTACCTTTATAGAAACGACTGAACAATTCGTAGTATTCCAGACGAAGTACCTGAATACCAACAATCAATCCTTCCATACCGCAGACAAACAGGTTACCAAGAACTACTACAAGCCAGTTTGGGGAACCACCGTTTTCGGCACCTGCAAGCATTAATACAACTTCCATCATTGCCGCATGGCTGACTGCAAAGGCACCAATACGGACGAAAGAAAGAGTATTGGAAAAATAGCTTAGCATAATTTCAAACAGTTCGAAAAATGTCTGAACGAAGAACATTCCCTTTTCTTTAGGGAAAATTTCTGCTTTCTTTTCAATGGCAGCCATAATCGGTTCCTTAAAGGCAATCATAATCAAAGGAATGACAAACATTACAACTAAAATGATGGTTGCAGGAAGTGGATTGCTGGTCATAAAAAGTACGATACAGAGTACCAGGGCACCATAAAATACCAGTCCTGCCACACCGTTTGCATCAAAAAAGATGCTCTCTATATCCCGGGCCTTCACCGCATTGATAATATGAAAAATCATGGTTAATAAAGTAAGTCCCATACCAAAGGCAATGGTAACAATAAATACGGTGTTTAAATTTCCAATCAATGGAATCTGTGTCATATGTTTCATAGGGCGTAACCATATGGCATCGATGACATCCTCGAATCCAAAAATACTTCCGAAGAGGAAACCAAAAATAGTGGAAAAGATACCGGCAAAACTTACCACAGCCGCAAGGTCCATTTTCTTGAATTTATAAAGCAAAAAGCCTGCCACTACAAGGAAAAGTCCCTGACCTACGTCTCCAAACATCACACCAAAAATAAAGGCATAGGAAATTGCAACGAAAATAGTCGGGTCAAATTCATTATAGGCTGGTATGCCATACATCCTAAGAAGTAATTCAAATGGCTTAAAGAATTTCGGATTCTTAAGTCTTGTTGGTGTAGTAGCAAAACGTTCCTTAAAATCGTCATCGACGAAATAAATCAAGTCCGCATCTTTGGAAGCTTCTTTTTCAAATTTTTCAAAATCCGATTTTCCCATCCAGCCACAAAGAATGTAAAATACCTGATTGTTTTCTTTGGTACAGGCTGCCAGCTTACGAACATTAAAGGTCTCGTTCAAGGTAGAAAGTGTTTTGTAAGCGGCAACTAAGTCCACCTGCTTGTTTTCTAAAATCGAAAGAATATTGTTTGAAATCAGTTCAATGGATTGATGTAAGGACGCTATTTTTTCTTTGATTTGTTCATAGGCCTCCACTGGTGTACCCTGGTATTCATCCGGGATATAAACACGTTCAAAATGCAGGGAAGAATAAATC
>JAFPAZ010000179.1 GCA_017390645.1 Lachnospiraceae bacterium | reverse complement strand
GTTTCCTACTTTTCATTATTTTCATTTATTTCTCATACCTGCTTAATGCCAAGTCTAGCAATATTTCCTTTTGATTGTTTTCCGGATGACTGATTACTTCCTCTAATAATTCCTTTAACAGTTCACCCATCTCTTTTCCGGGCTTTATCCCTGCTGCAATCAGATCCGCTCCTGAAACTGCCAGATCTTTTAAGGAAAAGCATTCTTCCTCCTGCATGACTTCATCGAACACGAGCCTTACCTGTTTTAAATATTCATCCTTTTCTTCCCAGGTTTGCGGTGCCTGCCCTAGGGAGTCTGCTTTATTTAATTTCAATAACTGTGAAAATAGTTCCGGTCCTATTTTATTTAACTTTCTTTTCAAAGCAGATTTACGAATCGGTAACTGAAACCAGTCATCATGATGCCGGACCAAAGTACAGACGTCATGTAACGTATGATTGTCCAGTTTCATTCTCTTTATGACCTCTGCTGCCATCTTTTCCCCCTGCACTTCATGTCCATAAAAATGATCCACTCCTTTTTCATCCTGAGTTCTGCATTTAGGCTTTGCCACATCATGTAATAAGGCCGCCCACCTTAAAACCGGTTCTGGCTCAATGTTTTTGACTACTTCCATGGTGTGCAGTCCCACATTATAGCAGTGATATGGATGATTCTGTGGAGTTTTTATCATGGCATCAAATTCCGGTAATACCACCTTGGTAATTCCAAGTTCATATCCTGTCAGCAATTTCTCCGGATGTCCGGATACTAATAGTTTGGTAAGTTCTACCTGTATTCTTTCTGCACTAATATCCTCTAAAAAAACACATTTCTCCCTCATGGCTTCTTTTGTTTTTTCTTCCAGTTCAAAATTTAACTGGGTGCTGAAACGAAGTGCCCTTAAAATCCGTAATGCATCCTCATCAAAACGGTCCTTCGCCTCCCCTACACAACGTAAAATACCATGTTCTAAATCTTCTTTTCCACCAAATAAATCCACCAGACCTTCTGTTTCATTATACGCCATGGCATTGATGGTAAAATCCCTTCGTTTCAAATCGTCCTTTAAAGAAGAAGTAAAGGTCACTCCCATAGGTCTTCTGTGATCCTTGTACTCGCCATCTTCACGGTAAGTCGTAACCTCATAACCTACTTTATCCATCATTACCGTAACGGTTCCATGTTCGATTCCTGTATCGATGGTTCTTGAAAATAAAGCTTTTACCTGCTCCGGCTTTGCGGAGGTGGTAATATCCCAATCCTTTGGCTCTTTCTTTAAAAGACTGTCCCTTACACAGCCGCCTACCACATATGCCTCAAATCCAGCCTGCTCCAGGACATTTATTATTTTTACTGCTTGTTCCGGTATATTAATTTTCATCCTATTTACACTTCCTTTAAACGTTCCTTCGCCAGGTCGTAACATCCACATTTTTCATAATACAACCTTGCATTTTTCTTATCCCCCAAACATTCATAAATCACTCCGATGTTATAAAATGCCTTATAAGAATTGGCTCCCACAACACATACTCTTTCATTTTTCGTAGCTAACAAAAATTCCTTCACCGCATCCTCAAACATGGCATTCTGCATATAAATCAGCCCTGCCAGGAAATGATAATCTGCAGTACGGGCAAACGCATCATAAGTAACCTGTAAAAGGGAATATGCCATTTCATACTGTTTTGTATTCACCAGAGAATAACCATAGGATTCCACCAAATCCTGAACATAATCCAAAGATTCGTCTATATCAAATTCCAGGGCTTTCCCAAAATATTTACAGGCATTCTCATAATCCTTCCCCATGTAATAGCCTTTTCCTAT
>JAFPAZ010000178.1 GCA_017390645.1 Lachnospiraceae bacterium | reverse complement strand
TCTTTTTTCATAAGAAACTTTATCCCCCGGAAGAAATGCTCGAATCATTTTCTCCAGCTTTTCTGCTTGATTATCCATTCCCACCCGGCGGAAAAGTCCTTGCATCCAAAATGTTCATTCTGATTCTCAGCAGGCAAATATATCTCACCCAAAATGAGATACAGACATACTCCCACGGCAAGTACCATAAATATTATTTTTGAAATAGCGATTCCTTTACTCTCTTTCATGGATATCCCTCTCTGTTCTTTATTAAAATAGTAATATTACGTCCGTGATTTTCCTGTACCGGATCATTTTTCCTTTCCGGATATATGTACATTATACTCGTTTTTTCTTCCACAGTCCATAATTCGTAATGAAAATCTCATTACAAAATAAACCCACGAATTTTCTGAATAACCATAAAAAGGAGTTTTCCATTTTTAGCATATATATAACATTCTTCCTCATGAAGATCGGGTATAGGGATTTTCACAATGGCATATACGTTTGCTTTTGCTAGAAAACAATGAAAAAGAAACAAAACAGGAACCGTCTGAATCAGCCAATGCTTATCAAACGATTCCTGTCTTTTATGCTCTAACTTAAAGGATTACAAATATCCCTGTTAATTTTTTATTATATTTTATATTCTTAGAAAAGCTTCGTAGTCCATTCCCTGCAGTCCCAGACCTTTGTAGCCAGTCCTTCGTAAAACTCAGGTTCATGACATACCATCAAAATACTTCCCTTATATTCCTTTAAGGCACGTTTCAATTCTTCCTTCGCTTCTACATCTAAGTGGTTGGTAGGCTCATCCAGTAATAGAATGTTGGTTTCTCTGTTGATTAATTTACAAAGGCGTACCTTTGCCTGTTCTCCACCGCTTAGAACCTTCACCTTACTTTCAATGTGTTTCGTAGTCAGACCACATTTTGCCAAGGCAGAACGCACTTCATACTGGGTATATCCCGGAAATTCCTGCCAGATTTCTTCGATACAGGTGGTTTCGATGCCCGGCTTCATTTCCTGTTCAAAATATCCGATGCTTAGGTAATCTCCCTGGGTTACCTTTCCGGATACCGGAGGTATCAACCCTAAAATACTCT
Organism: Lachnospiraceae bacterium; assembly: GCA_017390645.1. The sequence goes on along the minus strand of JAFPAZ010000178.1, from coordinate 409 downwards.
TTAATAAAGTGGTCTTACCGATTCCATTAGAACCAATCAGGGCGATTTTATCTCCTCGTTCCATCTCAATATTCAAAGGAGAAGACAATGGTTCCTCATATCCAATTACCAAATCTTCCGTCTGGAAAATATAACGGGATGGAGTTCTTGCCTCCTTAAAATGCATTTCCGGCTTTGGTTTTTGTGCTGCTAATTCAATGACTTCCATCTTATCCAGTTTCTTTTGTCTGGACATTGCCATATTTCTGGTAGCAACCCTCGCCTTATTTCTTGCCACAAAGTCCTGTAAATCTGCAATTTCCTTCTGTTGCTTTTCATAGGCCGCAAGCTGTTGCGCCTGCTTCATTTCATAAACTTCCATGAACTTGTCATAATCTCCCACATAGCGGTTTAATTCCTGACGGTCCAT
>JAFPAZ010000177.1 GCA_017390645.1 Lachnospiraceae bacterium | reverse complement strand
AGATGGGTCAGAATGAAAGCCGGATGAATCAGAACGGCGGTCAGATGAGCCGGAATGATAGTCAGAAAGTGAATGTAGTTCAAGGCAGAATGGAAAACTTAGGATATGAGAATGGTTTCCATATGGAACAGATGGAGAGTCCGAAGAATCGGAAAGAACGTCGCAGACAGGAAAAACTGCAGAAACAGGCATTGAAAAAAGAACGCAAAGAAAAAAGAAGACATTCATTTGTTGCGAAAGCCGGAAGAATGGTAGCATATGGTATTTTGTTTGGCGGGGCTTTTGGTGTAGCTTTTCAGGGAATTCAAATGGGTTCTAATTATCTTTTAACAGGTAGTTTTTATCCAGCAGAAGCGTCATCTTCGAAAAAGACTACAAAGGAAATTCAGAATGTAGAACTGCTTACTACTACCAAGGAAACGGATTCCAGCGTGGCTGCAGTGGTAAGTAATGTGATGCCTTCCATTGTATCAGTTACCAGTACCTTTGAAGAGGTAGGATATGACTTTTTCTTTAATCAGTATAGCAGAGAGAGTACCGGATATGGTTCCGGAATCATCATTGGAAAGAGCGAAGACACTTTACTGGTAGTGACGAATTATCATGTTGTGCAAGGGGCTAAGGAAGTAGCGGTTGGCTTTATTGATTCGGAATATGTGACTGCTACGGTAAAGGGATATGATTCGGATGCTGATTTGGCGGTGCTTAGCATCGATTTGGAGGAAATGGAACAAAGTACCATTGATTCCATAAAAGTGGCAGTATTAGGGGAATCAGAGGAATTGCTGGTAGGGGAACAGGCGATTGCCATTGGAAATGCCATGGGATATGGTCAGTCCGTAACAGTGGGTTATGTAAGTGCGTTGAATAGAGAGGTACAGTTAACAGATAAAACCATGACTTTATTACAGACAGATGCGGCGATTAATCCTGGAAACAGCGGAGGCGCATTGTTAAATTCCAAGGGTGAAGTCATTGGAATTAATACCGTGAAATATTCGGATACCAGCGTAGAAGGTATGGGTTATGCCATTCCAATTACTACAGCCACACCGATTATCAATGATTTGATGAATCAGGAAGTCATTGAAGAAAAAGATAAGGCATTTTTAGGGGTTGGAGGAGATTCCGTAACCCAAGAATATAATGAGCGTTTCGGAATGCCGATAGGTGCTTATGTTTCCAAGGTTTCAGATAATTCTCCGGCAGAAAAAGCAGGAATCAGCGCTGGGGATATCATAACTAAAATCGGGGATTATGACATTGAAAGCTGGGACGATTTGCAAAATGCCATTGAACAGTACAAAGGTGGAGAAAGTGCAGTTGTCGTGTTACAAAGAAGTGACAGCAGAGGAAAATACAAAGAAAAAGAATTTGAAGTTACATTCGGATACCGTTCTGAAAATCAATAAGGCTGAAAACAGGATTCGTCATTTGAAAGGGCAGGAAAGTATGAGTTTACTGGAAGTTAAAAATTTATCGATGGAATTTAAAACCGGACAGGGTGTGGTAAAGGCATTAAATGGTGTTTCTTATCATGTGAAAAAGGGAGAAATCCTTGCCATAGTGGGAGAATCCGGTTCCGGAAAGTCAGTGGGGATGATGGCTTTAATGGGGCTTCACGCCAGTAATGCAAAGATAACTTCCGGTGAGATTATTTTCGATGGGGAGGATATTTCACCGGTGGGGCTGGATTCGAAGAAGAAGAAAAAAAACTATAAGAAAAAAATGCGTAAGATTCGTGGAAATCAAATGAGTATGATATTTCAGGATCCTATGACCCACTTAAATCCTACTCTTAAAATAGGAACCCAGTTAATGGAAGGAATCAGAACTCATACAGGATGTACGAAGGCGGAAGCAAAAAAGAGAGCCCTTGGGTTGATGGAACAGGTAGGCATTCCCAGTCCGGAAAAAAGAATAAAGCAGTATCCTTTTGAATTTTCCGGGGGTATGCGACAAAGAATTATTATTGCCATGGCACTTGCCTGTTATCCGAAGTTAATCATTGCAGATGAACCTACTACTGCTTTGGATGTAACGGTTCAGGCGCAGATTCTGGAATTGATTCAAAAAATAACGAAAGAAAATAACACTTCTGTAATACTGATTACCCATGACCTGGGTGTCGTTGCTACTGTTTGTGATAGAATTCACATTATGTATGGAGGAAAAATCGTAGAAAAAGGAACGACAGAAGAGATTTTTTACGAGCCGAAGCATCCTTATACCAAGGGTCTTTTAAGTAGTATTCATAATTCTCATAGCCAGGAGCATAAGCCTTTGGTACCAATTCCGGGAACACCACCGGATTTATTGGATTTACCAAAGGGTTGTGCCTTTACGGACAGATGTCCAAATGTGAAAGAAATATGTAGGGAAAAACAACCGGAAGAAACAGTGTATTCTAAGACACATTCCTGCAGTTGTTGGGAATGTGAATGATGGACGGAAGATGGAAGCATGATTTGGGAATGTTTTTTGGTTTTGCAAGGCAAATTGGCATGTAGAAACCAATCTGTTGCAGTACACGTGTGGACAATAACGGTTTAAGATATATTAAGATATTTATGAAAAAAATAATTGACATATTTCAATGAATTTTGTATATTATAAGT
>JAFPAZ010000176.1 GCA_017390645.1 Lachnospiraceae bacterium | reverse complement strand
CAATTCTTTTACTTTCGACTCTAATTTTTCCCTATAAGCCCGAATTAATTCCGGCGAACGTTCTTCAATATAACTTACACCCTCAAGCATTCCCTCTAATTTTTTTAAAAGATCCTGTTTTAAATGTTCCCCTTCTTTTTCTCTGGTGATGATAAAATCATCTATTGCGATCCGGAACGCTTCTTCTAATTGCTTTTGAATTTCCTCTTCATCCGTAGTACTGTCTTCTAAAACAAAAACATCTGGCATCTTTGCTAAGTCAGATATCTTTACTTTATGATCCAGTTGGAATGTATCTCCCATTTTTTTGAAATACTTCACATATTCTGCTGCCAATTCTTCATTGTATTTTAAAGATATATTCTGTTCCGTATCATCTTCACAAGTAACAAAAATATCAACCTTCCCTCTTTGCACCTGCTGCTTTAACTGATTTCTCAAAAAAGACTCAAAGATGCTTAATTTTTTAGGCATCTTAATATTAATATCACTATATCTGTGATTTACAGCCTTCATCTCAATTATAATTTTTCTTTTTTCCGTTGCGACTTCGCTTCGACCAAATCCAGTCATACTTCGAATCACATTATCACCTACTGTTCAAAAAAATTTTTCACAATCTAAAATATTATAATACTTTTACTCAACACTCGTCAAGTCATAGTTTTCCAAAGCAGACATACAAAAAAACACTGCAGCATAAATATCAATGGAAGTCCATATACAAATTTTTTATGTTTGGTTTTATGGTGGAACACTTTCATTCCTGCCATTGCACCGATACTTCCTCCAATCACGCCAATCAATACCAAAGTCCTTTCTGCTATCCGGTACTTTCCATCTATCGCTTTTTTCTTATCCATTCCGTACATCAAAAATGCAATGAAATTTACCAGAATAAAATAAATTATGATATATTTTAACATTTTCTTTTATTCTTTCCTTTATTTTAATATTACCTCAATTCTTAGATAAATAAAAAAGCCTGCAAAAAACAGGCCTTTTTATTTCTCTCATTATTCTGCTGACATCTTATTAATAACAACAGTTAATTCATCAAGACTCTTCTTAATAGACTTATTATTTTCTCCGGATAAAACAGCAAGTTTTCCTACTTCACTAGCAACAACTGCAAATCCTTTACCAAATTCTCCAGCTCTGGCAGCCTCAATAGAAGCGTTTAATGCAAGCATCTTCTGCTTTGCTTCTATTTTATTTAATTCTGCAGATTTCTTATTAATTTCCTGAATCAGTTTTCCTGCAACTACAGTTTCTGCTTTTAATGCAGATAATTCTTTTTCATTCACATATTTGTTACTAACCATGGAATTAACCATATGTTCTAACATCTTCACGGCGGAATTGATTACTTTTTCTGAACGAACAGGAACCTTTCTTAGTGCCTGAAGATAAGATTCTTCATCCACTGATAATTCTCTGGCCATTGCCCTGAACTTATCTTCATCCGGTTCAGCAGTAAGAACCTGTCCACCAATAATTTTACCTATTTTCTTATCTGCAACTTTTAAATCAATCGAAAATTCCATAAGACCAGACTGTCCACGATAAACCCCACTGCCTTCCTTATCACTTTCTTTTGAACTCTTAGCATACTTGTTATAAAACTCAGTAAAATTACTTGGTTTGGTAATATACTCACCATCTTCTCCAACCATCACCGCAGCTAATCCCGTAGCTTCCGCAAACTCGTCCTGAATATCCTGCATTACAGCAACATCTACAAATTCTTCTATATTCATCCTTCATCCTCCTAGTACATATTTCTCATAACATCTAGTGTTTACATTATAACACAACAGTTGCTTTTTTTCCATCCTTTTTTATAAATTTCACTTTATTTTTGCAAAAAAATCTTATTTTTTGATTATTTTGTCCAATAATTTCTTAAAGAAGCAAGTATTTTCTTCTCCAATCTGCTGACTTGAACCTGGGATATTCCGAATTTTTCAGCAATTTGTGCCTGGGTTTTTTCTTCAAAATAGCGAAGCCTGATTAATTCCTGTTCTCTGTCTTCTAATAGGTTAATACCTTCCATTAAAGCAACCTTCTCAATCAGCTTCTCACTTTCATCTTCTTCACTTTTTATTTTATCAATCAAATAAACATCACTTCCATCCGATTGATAAATCGTTTGATATATTGATTCTAATTCCATTCCTGATTCCATTGCCAAAGCTACTTCTTCCGGCTCCATTTTCATCCTTTTTGCAATTTCATCTAACGTAGGTTCTCGATCCAACTCATTCTGCAGCGTTGTAATTTCCTGTTTAATCTTATAATTTGCTTCTTTTAAAGTCCTGCTTACTTTTATCATACCATCATCCCTTAAAAACCGCCTTAATTCCCCCATAATCATAGGTACTGCGTAAGTGGAAAACTTTACATTATATGAAAAATCAAATTTATCAATACTTTTTAACAACCCAATACATCCTATCTGAAATAAATCCTCCGGTTCTTGTCCTCTTGAGAAAAAACGCTTTACCACACTCCATACTAATCCTTCATTTTCTTTCACCAATTGTGCTTTCGCTTCTTCGTCTCCTCCTTTGACTCGTTGAATTAACATAAGAGTTGAATCCATCCCCTAAAATTCTGTTTCCTTTCCAATTTCTTTTTCCATCTCCACGACAGTTCCTTTTCCTAGCTGGGATTCTACGTGCAAACGATCCATAAAGGCTTCCATAAAGGAAAAACCCATCCCGGAACGTTCCTCTTTCAGTCCTGTTGTAAACATCGGCTGCATCGCTTCTTCCACATTTTCAATTCCTTTTCCATAATCAGTAATACGAAGAAAAACCTTTTTTTCTATAATATTTGCTTCCATTTCAATTGCTTTTATTTCATTTTCATATCCATGTATGATACAATTTGTTACTGCTTCTGACACTGCCGTTTTTATATCAGACATTTCTTCCATTGTCGGATTCAGTCTGGCAATAAAAGCAGCAACAACAATTCTTGCAAATTTCTCATTTTCAGAAATACTATCAAATGTTATTTTCATGTGATTATCATATTCTCTTACCATTTCTTTTTCCTTTCTATCTGCTTAAATCTTCTAGTGCTTCTTCCAATGTTTCATATTGTTTTACAATACGATATATACCGGAAAGCATTAATATTCTTGATATTTCTTCACGGACTCCTGTAACAAATACTTTCCCCCCAATCAGATTCACCTGGCGATACCGCCCCATAAGCATACCAATTCCGGATGAATCCATAAATTCTGTCTTTTTAAAATCAAAAACAACATAACGGACGGTAGCTTTTTGAAAAATATGTAAAGTTTCTTTTTTTATTTCTTCTGCCTTGTGATGATCCAATTCTTTCGGAACATAAATAATTAAAATATTTCCATTCTGCTGATACATATTTTTTTCCTTTCTAAGCAAAAAAGAGAAACCATGTTTCCCATGATTTCTCTTTTGTAGTATCAAATCCTTATTGACTTTGTGATAAATATCCATTTATTTCTTCTGTTCTTACATCATTCGGAAACTCAGAAACAAACTGTTCATAACTTTCCTTTGCCTTTTGTACATCACCGGATAAATCATATGATCTTGCAAGATAATATAAAGTATCCTCATTCACCAGTCCTAACGTTCTTGCATAAGAAATCTGAATTACTGCTTCGCCATAATTTTGTGCTTCATAAACCTGAACGCCTAAATTATAGCATTCATTAGCAGCAAAAGCATTACACTCCGCCTGTACCAGATCATAAAAGGCCAATTCCATTTCCGAGGTGATGTTTTCTCTGTTAAGACCAATTAAAGCCTTTGCAGCCTCCACCATATTTCCCTGCTGATAATATAAAGCCGACTGTAACAAAGCCTGACTTACTGTGATTCTTAAATCACTTTCTTCTTTTCCGGCCGCTTTTCCTTCCAAAACCGAAATCTGTTCTGTCAGGGATTCATTTTCTATGGTCAGATTTTCAATGATTGCATTTTTTTTGGCAGTTTCATCGTCATATTGTACCTTAAGATTCTTATATTTATTATCTAAATTGTTGACACGATTTGGAATAATTAATACCCACATAATCACAATGGCAAGTCCCAATCCTATCAAAAGATAGATAAAATTCGTTTTCGTATTGGTGTTCTCTTTGTAGGTTCCCACTGGTCTGACAGACATATCCATCGCTTCACTTTTCAGCCGATTATATGACTCTTTCCGTATGTCTGCTTTGCTCTGTCCATTTGCATTTTCTTCCCGATTGACAGCATTCAAACTTTTTCCGTTGCCCTCTAGTAATTGCATATACTTCAAACCCAAAGTATTGTTATGATCAATCCTTAATACGCGTTTGAGTGCTTTCCTAGCCTTATCATTTTGTTCTGCATCCATATATAACAACGCAAGCAACAAATATCCTTTTACAAAATTCGGACATAAGCTTAATACCTTCTTAATCTGAATCAGTGCTAAGTCTTTGTTGCCCTGCTTTGCATAATTCAATGCAATGTTATATTTTTTTATGGTTTGATTGGTATTTTCCAGCTTAGTTGGGTTGTTTTTTACTTCATTAATATAGTCAGCGGCAATGTTCGCTTTTTCCTGATAATTTATACTAATCACCCATTGACTTAATGCTTCAACCACATCTCCCATCTCATAATAGATTAAACCAAGTAAATTTCTGGCTTCTATATTCTTTTTATTATACTTGAGTGCATATAACAAATCCTGCACCGCATCCGACAAATTTCTGATATAAACTTTGTCCAATGCACAGTTATAATAATGATTTGAAGTATTGATGGACTTTTTCATCAAAGCATCCGAAATACCACATTTACTGCAGGTTTCATTTATAAGTAACGGAGCACCACATTTTAAACAATTCATTTGTACCTCCAATCGAAGCATTGGCTCCTTACTTTTGTTGATTTCCTTGTTTTTCTTTTAGTTCCTTCAGCATTTCTGCCAAAACATCTGTCACATCTTTTAAATCGTTACTATAAATCGCATCCTCTGCTTGTTCCAATTCTGCGACAGGCTTAAATTTTCTAATTTCTTCTTCAAAATTAAGCACAGCTTTTCTCCTTTTTTGAATCCTTGTTTCTTTTGCAAATCAGAATCTTTTCACAGAAGTAACCTTTCTTAAAAACGATCCCTAAGCTCCGATTACCTTCTTATCATAACGATTCTTTCTACTATTTGCAATTGTTTTTCATCATCATCTTAAATGGTATCTCGCTATCTTTTTACAATTTCCAACAGCTATTTTCTTTTCCCATTTCCTATGGCAATTTTTTCGTAACTGCCACAGCCAACGCACCAGGGCCAATATGACAGGATACACTTAAGGAAAGTGGATCCATCCGTACTTCGTATCCTGGAAAATAAGCTTCTACTTCTTTTTTAAATTCTAAGGCAGCATCCATATTTTTGGTATAAGCCATTTGAAGATACACATTTTTTCCAAACCGCTCTTCCATATCTTTTTTTATCGATTCCATCATGATGGATTTTGCCTGTTTTACTGTTCTCGCCTTGGCAAAAGCATCCAATTTTTCACCCTGAATCTGAAGCACAGGTTTGATTTTTAATAAAGTTGCAAGTGCCGCTGCCGCAGGAGTGACTCTTCCTCCTTTTTTCAGATATTTTAAGGTATCCAAAGTAATATAAATACTGGACTCGAATTTTTCCCGTTCTAGTATTTCTTTTATCTCACTAGCGTTTTTTCCCTGTTTTGCCAGTTCCATGGCTTCCAATACGGATTGTCTTAAAGTAACTGAAATTCTTTGATTATTTACTACCTGCACTTTTCCGTCATAATCCAAAGCCAGACCCATAGCGGTTCCACAAGAACCACTTAGACCGGACGACATTGGAATATGCACGACTTCATCATATTCTTCCAATAACCGATCCCATAAATCAAGAACTGCTTCCGGAGATGGTTGGGAAGTAGAAATCTCTGCCCCATCTTCTAATAATTCATAAAATTCTTCCTGAGACAGATTTATATCCTCAAAATATTCTTTACCATTTATTTCAAAGGGCATAGGAATTACACTAATTCCCATTTGCTTTCCTTGTTCCTGGGTAATTCCGCTATTACTGTCTGTAACAATTGCTATTTTACTCAAGATAATCCTCCTTTTCCAGAAGAAACAGGCAAAAAAACCTCCTGCCTGTTTCTTATTTCATGATACCACTTTTCCAAAAGTCATACTATTTTCTTCAGACGTAACGTCTGTGACCTTTTAACCTGAATATCATCCTAACTATTGTAACTGGCTCAATCGTTCTTTTACCTGTTCCAGCATTTTTGTATACTTTTCTACTTTGGCTTTTTCTTCTTCTATTTTCGCCTCCGGAGCTTTTGCAACGAATTTTTCATTGCTTAACATACCCTTAGCTCTTTTTATCTCACCTTGTAATCTTGTTTCTTCTTTTTTCAGACGTTCTAATTCTTTTTCAACATCTACCAATTCTGCAAAAGGAATATAAATAACCGCATTTTCAATTACTGCTGAAACTGCATCTTTTTCTATACCTTCTTTGTCTCTTTGTACCAAAACTTCACTTGCAGAACCTAATGTTCCGAAGAATACCTTTCCGTCTTCAAAGATTTTCATTACTTCTTCATTTTCAGAAACTACAAAAACTTTTGTTTTCTTGCTCGGAACTACATTCAACTGAGTTCTTACATTACGAATTTCTCTTACTGCGGTTTTGATTGCTTCTACTGCTATTTCGTCTTTTTGGAAATTCCATTCTTCTTTGTATTCCGGCCATTTTGAAACCATAATGGACTCTTCTGCATCCTGCAGGTTACAGAAAATCTCTTCCGTAATAAATGGCATATATGGATGTAATAATTTCAAAGACTGGATTAATACAGTTCTTAACGTCCATAATGCTGCAGCCTTTGTAGTATCTTCGTCGTTATACAATCTAGGTTTAACCATTTCAATGTACCAGTCACAGAACTCTTCCCAAATAAAATCATATAATTTTGCAACTGCAACACCCAAATCATATTTTTCCATATTAGCAGTAACATCTTTTGCAAGGGTATTTACCTTGGATAAGATCCACTTATCTGCCTGGGTTAAATCATCTAATGATACATTTTCAAAGTCAGCCTTTTCAAAATTCATCATCATAAATCTGGAAGCATTCCATACTTTATTGGCAAAGTTACGATTAGCTTCGATTCTTTCCCAATAAAATCTCATATCATTACCCGGTGCATTTCCGGTAACCAAGGTAAATCTCAAAGCATCTGCACCATATTTATCAATTACTTCCAATGGGTCAATTCCGTTTCCGAGGGATTTTGACATTTTTCTACCCTGAGAATCACGAACCAGACCATGAATTAATACAGTATCAAATGGAACTCTATTAGTGTGTTCCAAACCAGAGAACATCATACGCATAACCCAGAATGGAATAATATCATAACCTGTTACCAATACATTGGTTGGATAGAAATAATCCATTTCTTCTGTTTTATCCGGCCAGCCCAATGTTGAAAATGGCCAAAGAGCAGAAGAAAACCAGGTGTCAAGCGTATCTGGATCCTGTCTCATAGGTTTTCCACATTTTGGACAAACCGCAGTTTCATCCTTAGTAACTACCATTTCATTACAGTCATCGCAATAAAATGCCGGAATCTGGTGTCCCCACCATAACTGTCTGGAAATACACCAGTCACGGATATTTTCCAACCAGTGGAAATATGTCTTTTCAAAATGGGTAGGAACAAATTTTGTTTCTTCTTTCTTAACTGCATCAATTGCAGGACCTGCAAGAGGTTTCATCTTTACGAACCACTGTTTTGATACTCTAGGTTCTACCGTAGTATTACAACGGTAACAGGTTCCTACATTATGAGTATAATCTTCAATTTTAACCAACGCACCTTCTGCTTCTAAATCCGCGACAATTGCCTTTCTTGCCTCATAACGGTCCATACCTGCATACTTAGGATAATCTTCCGTAATCTTTGCATCCTCAGTCATAACATTAATCACAGGAAGGTTATGACGAAGTCCTACTTCAAAGTCGTTAGGGTCATGGGCAGGAGTAATTTTAACTACACCGGTACCAAAATCCATTTCTACATAATCATCCGCAACGATTGGAATTTCTCTGTGAACGATAGGCAAAATTAAGGTTTTACCAACCATGTCTTTATATCTTTCATCCTTTGGATTTACCGCCACTGCAGTATCACCAAGTAAGGTTTCCGGTCTTGTAGTCGCAAGATTAATATATCCACTTCCATCTGCTAACGGATAACGCAAATGCCAGAAATGTCCTGCCTGCTCTTCAAATTCTACTTCTGCATCAGAAATGGATGTTAAACATTTTGGACACCAGTTAATGATTCTTTCACCACGGTAAATAAGATTCTTATTATATAGGTTTACAAATACTTCTTTTACAGCTTTGTTACAGCCTTCGTCCATGGTAAAACGTTCTCTGTCCCAATCGCAGGAAGAACCAATCTTCTTTAACTGGGAAACAATTCTTCCGCCATATTGTTTTTTCCATTCCCATGCACGTTCTAAGAATTTTTCTCTTCCTAAATCTTCCTTGGTTACCCCTTCTTTTCTCATTGCCTCAACAATCTTTGCTTCTGTGGCAATAGAAGCATGATCCGTTCCAGGAAGCCATAAAGTTTCATAACCCTGCATTCTTTTAAAACGGATTAAAATATCCTGTAATGTATTATCCAAAGCATGTCCCATATGCAACTGACCAGTGATATTTGGTGGTGGCATTACAATGGTAAAAGGCTTTTTGCTTCTATTTACTTCTGCATGAAAATATTTTTTATTTAACCATTTTTCATATAGTCTTCCCTCAATCTCCTGAGGGTTGTAATTTTTTTCTAATTCTTTCGACATAATATCCTCCAGTATTTTTCTTCTTAAAACATAATAGTACCTAAACCATGGAAAATCAAGACTAAAATCTTTTTTCTCTAATATTCTAAATGATACGCAAAAAGCTGCTCCCGTATTTCTTCCTCCAATGCAGGAGTTTCTTTTATCATTTCTTTTAATTTTCCTTTTGCAATCCGAATGAGTTCTTCATTCGCCTCCATCTGGTCACGTAATTTCTGTCTACGAACATTTAAAGAATGCTTCACTTCTACCATTTCTTTTGGATCTAGGATTGCCTCTGTCTGCTTGGTCCAGACACTACTGTCCTTTACGTGTATTTTTTTTAGCAATACCTCCAACTCGTCTGCAGCACGATTTAAATCACTGGCATTGACTCGATAAGAAAGTTCATCTTTTTTCATTTTTTGATACTGATGAACGATAAAATCTAACTCTTTCGCATCTTTTACCTGATACTTCGCATACATATAATCAAGAGTATTGGTACAATTTACACATTTTATCTTTACCTTGTTCAACAATCCAATGGCCTTATTCATTTTACTGATAAAAATATTATACTGGGTACTGGATTGTAAAAACCGGCTATAAGTCCATACAATCCCTCCTGCACCGGCTAACACTACCAAAATCAGCAAAATTCCTAGTTCCAGCTCATAAAACGTCATCAGACTTCCCACAATTGCAAGCAAAAGCACCATTACAACACAAATATAAAATCCGGTTTTCTTCATCCGTTCCATAAATATAGTTTCTTGTTCCATCTGAAATTCCAGTGCATCTTTTTCACCTTCCAGATACTTCATATCTTTTTTTATCAAAATGCTCTGTTTTTCTGCATCTACCATACTATTTAATACGGATTCGATTTCTTTTTCATATTGTTTCATCATGCGGATATCCTTATCCTGCATTTTAGTACTATTTACTTTTAATTCCTGCCGGACATTCTGAAGATTTAAATACCTTCTGGCCACATCCTCTAATTCTTTTCGAGAAACTAAAAGGTACTCTTCGATTTTCTGTATATCTGTAAGATAATCCGTTACCAGCTGATATTCTTTTTTTAAATCTTCCCCGTGATAACTGGCGTCGATCACCTGATCACACAAATCATCCACTTCATTTGTAGAAGTGACTACCAGTATTTCTTCTTCACTGTCCTCCAAGAAAGATTCCTCTTTTATTTCTTCTTTCCCATTCTTTTTCTTTTTTCTCTGAAATAATGCCTGAATTCCCATCCTATTCTCCTATATCCATTGTTCCTTTAATTCCATTTTCCACTGTTCCAGCATGGCATCAATTCTTCGGCTATAATCAAAATACTTTCCATGTTCTTTATTGTATTTGGCATACTCAAATTTTTTATATACCTCCATACCTTTGATTTCCTTTTCAGAATCTTCGATTTCATCCTGAATGTCAAGAAAAAATTCCTCTGACAGACAGAATTTCTTTTCCTCCTTCAGAAGCTCTTCCTCAGAAGCACTTAATTTTAGTAAAAAGAAATATTCCTTTAAAGATTCTGTATTTTTATTCAATGCATAGGCTTTTCGAAAATTCGTCTTTGCCTCTTCCCATTCAAAATTCTTTCCCTGACAAACCGCCATATTATGATAAATATTTCCAAGGAAAATTTTATCCTCTTGTTCCATATCCTCTCTTTCAGTTATTTGCATGGCAATCGTTTCATAAATATGAAAGGCTTTCATATAACGTTTATACAATAGAAGGCTATCTGCCTTTTTCTTTTGTTTTTCAAACATGCTCAACAACTGATATTCTTCAAAGGAAACCAAAAATTCTTCTATTTCCTGTTTGGTAAAATAAGAACGATACCCTAGTATGGTCTGGTACAAAGATACTTTATCTTCCGTATTCAACTGTTGTCTTATTTTTTCCGCCAGTTCATTTAGTTTTAATTCTTCCGATATCCACTGCAATAATTTCTCAGTAATTGTATTTTCATCCAACATCGGTATATTGTAGTAAATGTAATAACAAAGTTCCTCATAAGAATACACTTCAATCCTGGCATTTTCAAAAACATATGGTTGTTTTCCCTCTTGTGTCTGACAGATAATTACATTTCCCATACTACACATCCTTTATCACAGTAAATTCTTTTCGATATATCTTATTCGTGGTTGGAAATAGTTTACCAAATCCCTTATCCCGAATGACAATCGCTCCTGTATTTTTATCATAAAATTCCACCGTCAACTCCAGTTTCGTAGTACGGGGCGGTCTTTTCGGAAGTCCTCCAACCTCAACTGTTTCTATGATTCTCTCATTCGTAAAGCGATTAACATAAATAAATTCGATTCGCTTGGTATCATTTAAAAACACACTGATAACACCCTTAACATCAAACCACTCTTTTCCCCCACGGGCAATCAGAACCATTTGCTCCTTTGTTCCGTCATAACCAATAATTCCGATATCGTATTGGATTCTTTCACTGGAATTGACTAAAATATCTTCCTTCTCATCCATTCCATAATAACAGGCTCCAAAAGCAAACAAGTTCTGTCCCAAAAAAACTCTTCTTCCATTACATAGAAATTTCAAAGATTCTTTTGCCCAGCCATTTTCAAATCCCGTTCCACACAAAAACACAGAAGACAAACAGGAATTTCCAATGGCATCCGAGGCAATCATTTTAAAAATCTCATCTTTCTCTAATTTTTCATTTTCAGAATAATCCAACTTTTCCTTATAATCCTTATGCTTCACCTGGATTTGTAACGGGGTATTTCTTTTAGTAAAATTAATTTGAAAATACTGCATACCCTCAGGACCATAATAAAAAGAGGCTACATTACTACTCCATAACTCATTTTCCTGATTTAAAACAAAGGAAAGAAGACTGTTTTGATATCCTGTATACAAGACTTCAATGCCCTGAAATATTTCTTCTTTTTTTAGAATTTCCAACGCCTCTAGCATATTAGGGTTAATATCATACAAAGTAAAAACGATTTTTTCCGGCAAACATTCCAAATGTTTAAACACCTGCTTCACATGTTCCATAATCAAAGAAATAAAAATATCCTGATATAAATAACCTGCTCCATCCAGCACAACAGTTTCATGATTTCTGACATTTTTTAAAATATCTCCAATTCTGTCCCCTTCTTCTAAGCAGAGCATTTCATTTGCTTCTAAAGAATACCATAACTGATGTTCCTTATAGCATGCAATATTTGGTAATAGATAAGAATCCTCATTTTCTTCATAATTTATACAAACCGGTTCCTTTTCTCCGTGTAATAAAAGGGCTGCCTGAGAATACTGCTCACCAATATCAAATCCTAAAACACCTCGATTCAATTGTATCCACCCCTTCCTTACAATATCTTTAAGTTGGTGTCCAAAACGTGATTCAACTTCATATATTGAAGCATTAACTCCTCTAATGTTTTTTCATCTTTTAATTCTTTGCTTAGCATCATCAGATTCAAGGAAGCAAATCTGGATTCTTCTTCGCGATCCAAAGACGCATCCATCAACACTCCATCACTTTGAGTCGTTTCTTCCAAACCATCATGTTGTTCCGTAATATAGTACATCAGTTTTTCATTTTGGAATACGATAAAAGCCTTTTGATAATGACCAATAAAAATTTCTTCCATTTTTTCATGATAGTACTGCTCTTCTTTTTCATTTCCCATATTATAATAAATTGAAACCTCCGTTCCCGGAGCTGTTTCATAGGATAAGTAGGTCTTTATTTCTAAGTCCCTTGGTAATTTCATAATTTTATTGTAATTCTTAAAAAATGGCATGATTTTATCCTGTTTAATAAACTCATTTAATAAAGGAATCAATTCTTCCTTCTTTTTTACCATTTCCTCTTTGTCAGAATAATGTTGCAAAATAGAAATTTTAGTAATTTCATCCTGCAATAACCCTTGTCTTAATGCATTCAACAACAATTCGAACAATACTTCCGGTGCCATCATATGATTTACAAAATATTCATACGACTCGCTACGTAAAAATGCTTTTACCACCGCCTGCTTTGGTTTTTTATTCAAATACCCGGAAAATACTTCGTATTTTCTCTTACCATAAGCATTAGAAAACAACATTTGTACAATAATGTTTTCTTCCAGTTCCCTGGTATCTAAAGAAAACTCACATGCCATTTCCCACAAATGAATCATTCTCTTGGTGGAACCACCAAAATATTTCATAAGATATGATATGGTGTACTTATCATATTTTCCTTTCCATGCCAACCTGGCGCAAATTCCGGTAAGCAATTCTTCACCTTGATAGTTTTTATCCTGAACCAGATAAGATGTCATCTTGAACAAAGATTTCTTATCTACTTCTGCATATCCATATTCTTTTATGGCATAATAAGCTAACTCAAAAAGATTTCGGATAAAATAATAATTTATAATTTCCTGTCTTGCAGAATCGTCCAAATAGCATAAATCAACTTTTTTCAGATATTCATCGAAAATTTCCCCGCTGTAATTTTCATAGTAGTAATGAAGAATCGTACAAAGTACTTCCTGTTTTGTCTTTTCTGTAATCTCCTCTATGGCAAGCAAATCACAGGCAGCATTGATACTTTGAATATCCTGTTTATGATACTGCTGCAACAATTTCACATAGTACAAAAGTACCCGATAATCATAAGGATTGTTCTTAT